>JAISFY010000044.1 GCA_031263345.1 Holosporales bacterium
TCCATTTACGTACACTCCAAATGGATTGAGACTAGCCTTGTAAAGGCTGGGTCAAAGCCCCAAGATACCGTTCAGCCTCTATCTTCCAAAACGCGCAGGGATCGGAATCTCATGTACAGGTTCGTAGACCTCAGCATTCGAGCACCGGATCGACGCCGCAGGAACCTGATTGTGGAGGGGTTGGGAGAAAGTCTAATGAGTAACCCGTTTCAAAGACCTATGAGGCCGCAACATGGGATCGTACAAACCCCCCAGATTTAAAGCGAGCCCTATTATAAAACGATATATTCCTTCATTATCATCGAGAGATGGAACATGGCTGGTAAGTTTTACAGGGATTTCTGTCTCGAATAAATCCTCCCCAACAGCGTCTTCTTTCGCTAATGAAGAAAAATCGGATGGAAGAACGCTGCACGGGTGATCTATTCCATAAAATCGAGCCACCAGCTCCGAACACCACATCCGCGGGATATAAGTATCTGAACCTCTTCCGTATACACTTCTCATAATTCTGAGTAGATACCCTTGTTGTAGCACTTCTTGCGGATTCGCGGCTATGTATGGCATTCCTAGCGTTGCCCTTATAAAGGCTCTAGTAAATTTTCTTGTGTATGGTACATGAATATTGCGAATATAAATATTATCATTATATTCTTCTAAGTATGCGCGCACTGGTAATATAAGAACTCCGCAGTTCTCCCGATAAAACTCCGCTGAATAAAAAAATGCAGCAGCCTGATTGCGTTCATTGCAAGAATATTCTTGTTCGATAATTTCTTTCAAGTGACTCAGATTAGTAGGATGTACCGGATAATCAGATCGAATTGCACCAGATAACTTCCTATCAATTATCGATAAAATTTTAGACGGCCGTTCAATAATGATTAATCCGCAGTGAGATATGCCAAGCGGATTAGAGTGCCCCGATTCAGAAATTCCAGCTCGTACCGCTTTAGAGGCCCAAGTTGAACCTGATACCATAAACAAGTCGCCATTTGTACATGGTATATCTGAAATCGTTTTCATTCCAATCTTTTTTTCTACTTCAGGATTGGCGTTATACGTAGGGTTATGGATTACTATCCTCGTTTGGGTGTCATCCGCAAAACAATTCGAACTCAAAAATACGGTTAGTGTAAGGAAGATCGCCCGGAATGAATAATTACTCAAGATATACTTCTCTTCCAATGTAAATCTAAGTATATCTTAATAATGAAAGGTTAATAAAATGTTAAGCGCTTAATTATCTACTCAGGAAAATCATCCTTTTTCGCCTTTTCAATTCGATGGTGGCCTTGTATACTGCAGCTGTATAACTTACGTTGCTTCGATTGACAAAAAAAAATGACAACGACCGATACAGAAAGGAAAACCGATCAAGATCTGGGCCCGAAGATAGTCGTCATCGGGATCGGAGGTGCTGGAGGGAATGCTGTAAATAACATGATTCGGTTGAACTTGGAAGGTGTCGAGTTTGTGGCCGCTAACACCGATGCTCAGGCCCTCAATCAGTCACTCGTCCCCCCTTCTCAGCGCATCCAGCTGGGACTATCAGTGACCCAGGGACTCGGAGCCGGATCAAAACCGGACGTCGGAAGGACCGCCGCTGAAGAATCAGGTGAAGAGATATTACGATTTGTCAGCGGAGCGAATATGGTTTTCATCACGGCTGGGATGGGAGGAGGAACGGGAACGGGGGCAGCTCCAGTTGTCGCCAGGATAGCTCGAGATGCTGGGATTTTAACGGTTGGCGTCGTTACTCGCCCGTTCGCCTTCGAGGGAGCCAATCGCTCAAAAGCGGCCGATGGGGGTATTAGTGAATTACAGCAATACGTTGACACTTTGCTAATCATTCCCAATCAAAATCTTTTCCGTTTGGCAAATGAATCGACAACCTTTGCTGACGCCTTCAAGATGGCCGACAATGTTCTGTACTCCGGAGTACGAGGAGTTACCGACCTCATGATCATGCCCGGTCTAATCAATCTCGATTTTGCTGATATACGATCCATTATGAGCGAAATGGGAAAAGCCATGATGGGAACTGGAGAGTCCGACGGAGATAAACGGGCTCTCGATGCGGCCGATGCAGCCATTTCGAATCCACTTTTAGATGACGTTTCTTTACAGGGGGCTCGTGGAGTACTCATCAACATAACGGGTGGATATGACATGACCCTCTTCGAAGTCGATGAAGCCGCGAATAGGATTCGAGATGAAGTCGATCCTGATGCCAATATCATCTTCGGATCGACTTTCGATGATCGTTTGAGCGGTCGAATTAGAGTTTCGGTGGTAGCTACTGGAATTGGTGGAACCCAAGACTCCATTTTCACCCGCAGCCGGGACGTATCCGGAATCATGGGTATAAATAGAAAGGATGTGAATTCTTCTCGAGCTTTCGACGTCGTCATCGTAAATGGCGGAGAACCGAAGTCCGAATCCATAAATCAGGATTTGGATAAGCCAGGGAATAATATCGGCCAGAATTGGGAAAATCTCGGAAATCCCCTCGGGAATCCCACGGATAAGAACAAGAGAAAATCTCAATCGTTCTTTGACCGTTTTACTAAAGTGAAACATGAAGGTAGATACGAGGATGATTATATATCATCCGGCAAGGATAAGGAAGCTCTTCAGCATCGAGATCTCCGAGATGATCCGGATGCTGATGATATAGATATTCCTGCGTGCTTTAGACGAAAGAAGTGATGGATACGCCGTTCATCATCATAGCGATTGCTGGAGCAATGCCATGTATCGCTATCCTACTTTCCAAAATACTAGGATGGGGAAAATTGACCAATTCATCCGTCGTAAATCGCTACGAATGCGGAATTAGGAATCACCTCTCAGGTGGCGGATTCGTGTATCGATCAGAGTATGGAGCCCTAATCGCAATGTTTATTATTATCGAAGCTGCTACGATCTTTACTTTAATAATATGCCTATTAGGACGTTCCAATTTATCTCCATGATAAAGATCTGGCCTTTTTGGGCAAATTTGGTGATTTCGTAGCTTGTTATTTTTTTTAGGCTTTGTTTTATGATACCGTGTATTTATATACCGTTCGTTCTTTTAAACATCCGTTTTTATGCGTTTTAAGAAATTCTTAAATCTTCCATTTTTTATATTTATCTTGTTTTTACTTATCCTGTTCTTTGGAAATTATATAAATACCTCCATGAAATCTCAACTGTATTCCGTTAGTATACTTCTGAAAGATATTATAATTTGTACCCTGCCATTCTTAATATTTTCCTTCGTCTGGTCTGGAATTTTACATCTAAAGGGTGAGTCGTTAAGGGGGGTTTTTATTCTAATCCCACTCGTCTGTTTGTCGAATTTCTTCGGGTTTTGGGTATCATATATTTTTGCTGTTCCTATCCTACACTCTGACTGGATGGCCATTTCTGCATTAAATACGAAAACGGCATTATCCCCAGCCTGGGAGCTACCGATTTCCCATTTCGTTAGCAATGACTTGGCCCTCGGCTGCGGTTTTCTTCTCGGAATCATCGGTAATCTTAGCAAGACTATGTCTGGAGCTTGCGATAAGGTTGCAAGCGTTTTTTTTCGTATTGCGAATTTTATTCTAAAAAGAATTATTTGCAACATTCTTCCCCTTTTTATCCTCGGTTTTGTCATTAAAATGCAACATGAGGATTCTTTAGCGATGGTAATTAAAGATTATTCAAAACTACTCTTCTTAGTAGCAATTTTAGCATATGGATATATATTCACCGGAATATTCATATTAACCGGAAGAAATTTTGCTACCGCCATCGAGAAATTTAAAAATCTATTACCTAGCATCCTAATTGGATTCTTCGGTATGTCGAGTACGGCCGCTATCCCATCCACAATCGAAGGGTGCAAAAAAAATCTGAAGAATATACATATATCAAATTTTGTAGTACCATCCTCGGCGAATATGCATCTCCTCGGCGATTGTTTTGCCTTACCCATTATAGGATTGGCCATCATGGTTTCTTTTGGGTATGAATTACCTAGTGTCCAGGATTTTTTCATTTTTTCAATTTATGGAGTTGCTGCTAAATTTGCCGCCGCCGGCATTCCGGGAGGTAGCGCCATCATTTTTGCTCCCCTCTTTGAAAGTATCTTCGATTTTTCTGGGCCAATGGTAACGGCCGTTACTGCTATCTATATCTTATTCGATCCGGTCGCGACGTCAGCCAACGTTTTCGGACACGGAATGTTCGCCATCCTATTCGAAAAAGTAAGTGATTGGTTGGGACGCATTATTCCTAAAACCGACAGGTATCGACGACGGCCTTAGAAACGGCCCGAATTGAAACGGCCTGCCCGAGAACTTTGGATAGTGAAGTCATTGCCGTATTAACGAGCCCGCATGGTATAATATTTCCGAAAGGGCTAAGATCGTTATTAACGTTAATACAAAACCCGTGGCTCGAGACACCTCTCGCGACTCTAACGCCAATATATCCTATTTTACCAAGCTCTGTCCATATTCCAATCCCGTTTTCAGATCGGAAGGATCGTACAGAAAACTCTCTTAGTATTCTAACTATCCAATCTTCCAAGGCTCTGACATATTCGATAACTCCAAGTTCGCGTTTCCTGAGGTTTATGATAGGATAAACCACCATCTGCCCAGGGGCGTGAACTGTAATCCTTCCTCCACGTTGTGGATAATAAACTTGCCCTTCAATCGTTCTCCTTAAGAAATCCGATTCCTCGAAACTCCTTCCTGCCGTATAAATCTCTGGGTGTTCGGTAATAAAAACGACCTCATCAAGTCCGTTCTGAACATGCTCCGTAGCGATCTCCATATCGATGAGAGAGATACAGTATTCGGTTAGGCTCTGCGTTATAAATCTCACTCGATTCCGATATTGCTTTTCACTAATTTTACAAATTTGTTTAACAATCCAAGATTTTGACTCTTTAATTCGGGATCTATATCGTGGATCAAGACGCAATCGCAGGCTTCCAAAACGAGCTCCGAAATCCACACAATTTTCTCGAAGAGTTCGGCTTCTTCGTTAATCTCTTTACAGATATTGATATGATTCCGCAGATTATCCATATAAGTAGATATAAAGCTGACATCGCTTTCATCAAAATCTTGACGCCCCTCTTCCTTCCCGATAATACCGAGGACTCTCTTAAGAGCTTCTTTGATAGTGTTAAATCCGGGCCTTTTGATCATTGAGCTAATTTTTTTCGCTTTAATCATCGCGTTTTTGTAATTAAAATCAAATGAATCGAATGATGATATTGAAGATTCAACGGCCTCCTGAGCAATCAGCAATTTGTCCGTCATGTAAACTTTTAATCGTCCAGTCAGGAAACGATGAACACTTTCCAGAGTATCCGTAGACAGAGCAACTCCCTGCTCCGAAAAAGCATTAATTAGAGTCGTTATATACCACGACAGATTATCTTCCCCTAAAACATCATACTCAGAATCACATAAAAGGCGAATGATACAGAGGGCCGATCTCCGAAGAGCAAACGGATCCTTCGAGCCACTCGGGGTAATTCCTATTCCCAAAAGGCCAACGAGCGTATCCAATTTATCAAAAAATGAGATTCGAGCTCCGGTAAATGAATCCGGTAATACATCACTAGCTCCGGCCGGTTTATAGTGCTCTCCAATAGCCCTCGCTACATTCTCGGATTCATCTTGGACTCTCGCATAAATTTCCCCGATTGCCCCTTGTAATTCAGGAAACTCACTAACCATCTGAGTCGAAAGATCAGCTTTACAAAGGGCAACGGCTCTGTGTTCGTCCTTCGAATTTGCAACAGACATCATGCGATCAACCTTTTGCGCCATCGTTCCGAGATTTTCCTGAAAGACGATATTTGATAATCTTTGAGCGAAAGCTTCCAAGGTAACATCCGTATCTTCCTTATAGAAGAACTTAGCGTCGCTAAGGCGGGCCCTTAGAACTCGATTCATTCCTCTAAACATATCATCCGTAATCGGGACATTCGTAACCACTCCATAATATGGAGCTAAAATTAGATCTGGGTACGTCATCGTAAAGTACTTTTGATGAACCCTCATAGCCGTCGAAAGAACGGCCGCCGGCAGCTTCATGAACTCCCCATCTATGACACCAACCCGAACGAACGGGTGCTCGACGAGCCCTGTCACTTCTTCCAGCAACTCCCCATCATACGAAACGTACAATCCCATCACCATTGCCTGCTGTACTAATTCATCGTTTATGGCGGAAGTTTTCTTGCGGTAATCTAAGATAACGTGATTTTGCTTCAACTTGATTGCATAATCATCAAAATCACTAACCCTAATTGGCTCAGGCGATAAGAATCGGTGACCGTATGTATAATCACAAGTGTTGATGCCAACCGATTCGATAAAAGCATCGATCGGAGATTCGTCGTAAATACACAAAATTGACCTTATGGGCCGTACCCAGAAGGCACTAAGCATCCTCTGGTCCTCAAGATACCACCTCATCGATTTAGGCCAGGGCATCTTCAGGATAAAATCTTCGATGATTTGCGGAATGAGCTCCGTAATGCTTTCGGATCTCATTGCTATATTCAAGTAATAATGTCCATTGCGCTCGATTAGATCGGACGCCTCCTTGCCGTTAGCGCTTAAGAATCCAGTGATAGCTCGTTCCGGAGCAGTTACCCTCGGCCCCCTCTTCTCTTTAAAAACATTTCCAGTTTTCTTGCTAAGATATTTTACAACCAGGACTAGGCGACGTGAGGAAATATGACTCGTTACCGATGCAAAATTGGTTCCATACTCATTCAGAATCTTGGTAAACAAAGACGAAGAATTCACAAGAGCATTTTTCTGGAATCTTGACGGGATTTCTTCAGATAGGATCTCTAATAATAATTCTTTCTGCACGATGATTACCTACTCTCCTGACCATCAAGCCACGCCTGGCAACAGTTTTTGGCCATCGCACGAACTCTAGAGATATACCAGGCCTTTTCGGTAACGGAGACGACACCTCTTGCATCTAGAAGATTAAAACAGTGATTGGCTTTAACACACTGTTCGTACGCCGGCATGATTAGGTTATGAGCCAAAAGTCGTTGGCATTCTCCTTCATAATCGTTAAAATGTTCGAGCAGCATATCGATTGATGCGACATCAAAATTGTAAGCCGAAAACTCTTTTTCGAATCTTTTTAACACATCTCCATAGGTTAGCTTTTTATCATCCTCTCGGCCGTTCCAGTTAATATCAAAGTGACTTTCCACCTTCTGCATGAAAGTTGCGATGCGCTCGAGGCCATAGGTTATTTCGACGGGAACGACAGAACATCCAATCCCTCCAACCTGCTGAAAATATGTAAATTGCGTAATCTCTGTCCCGTCACACCATATCTCCCATCCAACCCCTGCGGCACCGAGGGATGGATTTTCCCAGTCGTCTTCAACAAACCGGATGTCGTGTGTAGACAAATTGAATCCGATCGACCGAAGACTATCCAGATATAGTTCCTGTGGATCCACCGGAGCCGGTTTGAGGATAACTTGATACTGATAATAATACTGGGTTCTATTCGGATTTTCCGCATACCTCCCATCCTGCGGACGCCTGCAGGGTTGGACGAAAGCCGCGTTCCAGAATTCATCTCCAATTGCCTTCAGGGTCGTTGCAAAATGAGATGTTCCTGCACCAACTTCCGTATCGTACGGCTGCATAATTACGCACCCATAATCTGCCCAAAACTTCTGCAAATCAAATATCATATTTTGAAACGAATTAACTCTATCTTTGTCCTGGTTCATCGATTCAAAAGTATCCACTGCACCCCACTGCACCATGGTTTAACAAAGAAGATGATACTACACTCAACCGATAAGGAAAAGCAACCTATACCTGAAGTCATGAGACTAACAGTCTAGCACACAGAAGATGATAATGTACGATACAGTGCTAGTAAAATGAATCTAACAACATGCGTATACATATCCAATACATATTAATAATTGCCTTATGTTGATTTTTATAATAGAATATTAGTATCGTACTTACAATAATAGAATGTACGATTGATTGTTGTGATTTAAAAAACGAGGAAATTATGAATATATCAAAGTCCACAGCAGTACTAACAATAATACTCAGTATTATGGCATGCAGAACCACTGCTTCCGCTACAGGATATGAATATACTCCTAACAATCAATATAATAAGGACAAGCTAGCGCTTTTCTCGAAGGAAATAACTGCCAAGGCAAGGAAAGTACCGGTTCTGCAGGCTAGCCCAGATGGGAAGTATAAAACATGCAACGTAGGAATTTGTATAGATCAGCTGTATTCGAATTTTAGAACTGTCGTACTTCTGAATAAAGAACTCGCACTCTTAACTAAAGAACTTCCTCGGACTCTATCCACTTTTACAAAGAAAATGAGGAAAGAAGCAGTACAGAATATGCTTGATAATTGGAATGAAGTTAGTAGATATGCTGCCACAGTCGCTTCTTGTATAGAGAATTTAGGACTAGAAAAAAGTAAGTCGACTAATTTCACTGAAATATTCCAATCTCTTATAGATGTGCTTAATTGCATGGGGGTTCTTTTTCCAGCTATCGGTGAAATGACACCACCAAAGACAAGCCATGATTTCTGGCGTAGCATTGGCGAAGAACTCAGCAATTGGATCCTATTCAATAGGAATCCCTATAACAATTAGTAGATCTATAGTTTCGACATAAAACTTTGGAGGTAATCATGCATGGTGTATATCCCAGGTGGCATCTTCTTATCCTTCAGCCACCGAGCAATCCGAAGAGCGCCATCGGCAAAGATACCCACATCGCAAGCGTCGTGGCGCAATGTTAATTTTTCGAATACACCATTGAAACTCACCTCGTGCATACCAACCGTACTTCCCCCTCGTAAAGCGGCAAATCCTATCTCTCCCTCTACCCTCGGTTGGGCCACATCATTAAAGCGATCGAATCTTGCTACCTCACTGAAAGTCCTTTTGCGAGCCTCGGCGATAGTCTTACCGAGCATCAGAGCGGTTCCGGATGGAGCATCCTTCTTTTTTTTATGATGTTCTTCGAGAATTTCAACATCGAATTCATCACCACCCAATATACCGGCTACGTCCTTTACCATTTCATTTAAAATAGCGACAACTACGCTCATATTAGGGGAATGGAAGATGGGGGCCATCCTTGAACACTCTGACATCAGGTTTTCATGACGACCTTGGAGCCCAGTCGTTCCAATAAC
>JAISFY010000072.1 GCA_031263345.1 Holosporales bacterium
CATCGTGACCGTAAACATATCGACACAATGCATCATAATCACTTTTAGCCAAATCTTCTGCATCTTGCCGTAATTCATCGCTAATTGTAGGAAGCATAGAAATTCCGTTTATTAACGTGTTAATGAAAAATCCAGTTCCTCCAACAATAACTGGAATTTTATTTTTTTCAAATGCCCCTTCTATTTCGCGTGCCGTTAATATAGCCCAATCGTATGCCGTCATTTTTTCGTTACTTTTAAGAAATCCAAATAATTTGTGATCGATGTTACATAATTTATACTCCACTGGAAGCGCCGTTAAGATTCCAAGGTCACTATACATCTGAAGGCTATCGCAGTTTATTATTTTAGCGTTACGGTTTTTTACATATTCGATGGAATAATTCGTCTTCCCACAACATGTCGGCCCGGTAATAATGGCCACCACTCTCACGATTTTTTCCGAAATCTTAAGTTAATTCTATTAACAACAACATTCAACAATACTAATACCGTGAGTACTGAAAAATACTCGAAACAACTTGTCAAATAGAGCGACATTACAAGCAACATGCGCATTAAGCCCACTTCTTACCATAAAATAACTTCTTAACACTGGACCTCTAACGAATTTTAAAACCCTTCTAAGGCCCTTATATCCATAATAAGCTTCCTGATTATCACATGTCGAGCCAATCCCAATCCCTTCAGCTATCATTTTCACTATAATATCTCTAGACTGGGCGAATATATTCGGGCTAATGGGTGGGAGATTATAATCGCCCGTCAAGTGCCAATTCGTTATTGATGTATTATTATCACTTCCAGAATATGCTATGATCCTGTGATCATCGACAGTACTAAGAGACGGCTCTCTATATTTTTGGATGTATTTTTCACTGGCGTACAGTCCGTACTCGTACTCTATGTACCACTTTCTATCAAAATTTGGTAATCCATTATCCACACACCAAAATATAATAGTCGAATTATTCATCATATTATCGGTTATTTCATCATCGGCGATAATAGACAATCGCAAACCTGGATTCATCTTATTAAAATTCTGGACACAATTTATCGCCCAAGTTGTAATACTGTCTCTAGCTATTCCGATCGTCAAATACTGATCACAATCACAAACGCTAGCGATATTCGATGTAATTATTCCATCCTCTATAAATTGTAAACTTTTCTTCGCATGCGGAATAAACATATTCCCAAATGGAGTTAATACAATACGATCGTAACCGATAACCTCGATCAGCTTGTGCCCAATTTCCGATTCTAATTCGATCATTTGAGCAATAAAGCTATTGACCGAAGCTTGGACTCCGTCTAAACCTCCTTCGGAAAAAGTAATGAAGTTTCTTAAATGTTTAATCATATGTTCTGATTATCAACAAAAACAACTTCCAAACTGAGCCTATCGATTTCTCTCAGCAGGCAACTCCCCATCGCTTCAGCTACTTCTGCAAGATCACCAGGCAATTTTTTCCTGACGGCAAAATCGAGTGTAATTACCGGCCCGCTGATATCCGGAACAATCCTAAATAGCCTCTTATATCCAAATCTTTCGTGATCATTAACAACTGGTCCAACTCCCAAATTGGCTTCAACAGCTGCAATAACAACACTCGGAGAACTAATCAAAATTGACGGCTCAAGCTTACATATTCCATATTGTCCATATAAATGCCAATTTACAGATCGTTGCTCATCTTTATCGAACACATCTCCGTATCCTAAAACCGCATGTGACGTTAAATCATTAGCTTCTTTAGGATAACCGCCTGTATCCAACAAATACCCTTCGCCCGCATAGAGACCTTGACTAAGCCTCAATGTCCATTTATGATTAAAAAATAGACGATCTATAGCAACTAGATTCTTAAAAACGACGTGAGAATCAATATTTCCTATTTTACAATAATCCTTATTTGTTAGCAAATTGATTCCGAAATTCCTAAAAGTGTTTGTATCATGCATCATTGAAATGCATGGAAGTAATAAATTTCTCCCATAACTGAAAGTCGACTTAATTCTAAGAATTCTAGAAATATTCTCCTCTTCTTTATGGTTATAGATATCGAGAAATCCATTGATGTAATTCAATAATAACTTATCGACTGATGGCAAGAAATTTCTCCCAGAGTCGGTAAGAGTTTCAATGGATGGCTGTATCCCATGAGTAAATAAATCAATCCCCCAGCTTTCCTGAAGATCTCTGATGACCATCATCCCTTCTTCCGAGACGTAACGAGATGCTCGACAAGCTTCAGAGAATCCCAACATACACACATTTTTAAAGAAATTAAGTTGTATAAATTCCACAGCGTATTTAGCTTTTTTATAAATTTAATCTTCGCCCGGCATTATTTCAAATTTTTTCTTCTTCTTCAACTCAAAAATCTATAAAAACACCAAACTTAGCCAAATCCAACAAAGCAGAAAATGCGTATAATTCATCATTAAGAATGAACGCTCTAAATGATAACTTTCAGCTTGATACCCTTGAAAACAAAAATTCAAATTGAGTAGAATGTAGGTTTAGGCATGGACATGATAAACAGTCTGGGTATCAAATTGGAGGGTACTGGACATAGTGATTATCGTGATCCAATAGAGAAAATTGGAGGTATCCCCTTTTGATTGACGGCTTAGTACCTGCTCTGGACATACTACGCTGGACCACCAAAAATGAAACGGCTGTGTGTGCCTTTAATTTCTCGAATATGGAGATGCTGCAGGTTATAATTGCGACTGCCGCCGAAGTAAAATTACCTATCATACTTCAGGTTACAGAATCGACAATAAACTATATTGGGCTCGATTATATAATCGCTATGGTGTCTGCCGCCGTTAAGGACATCGATATTCCAATTGCGCTCCATCTTGATCATGGGAAAGATAGCCATATCTGTAAAAGATGCATTGATGCCGGATTTTCGTCAGTTATGATTGACAAGAGCTCGGCCAGATTCACAGAAAATGTTACCTGTACAAAAGAAGTCGTGGAGCTCGCGAAAAAAGCTGGAGTGTCAGTAGAGGGCGAGCTGGGCACCTTAACAGGACGCGAGGATGATGTTTCCATTTCGGGAGCAGCCGAACTATTCACGGATCCAGATCAAGCCTACCGGTACATCGAATCCACCAAAGTCGATAGCCTTGCTATCGCAATTGGTTCATCTCATGGACCATTCAAGGGGCAAAATGCTCCCCCTAAGCTGGATCTCAATCGATTAAGAGAAATCAAATGTCTGGTTGGTCCCTTTTACCCACTCGTTCTACATGGGGCGTCTGCCGTTTACCCCGATCTGCTCGATATCTGTAATCGATACGGTGCTGATATTCACGGAGCTTGTGGATTAAAAGATGAGGATGTAAAGGCATCCATAAAATTCGGGATCAACAAGGTAAATGTGGATACCGACATTAGGGTAGCATTCATGGCAGGGATCAGACGAAGCCTAAATGAAAATCCGAATTCTTTGGATGTCCGAAAGCACTTCGGCCTTGCAAAAGAAATGATGAGAGACGTAGTTATCAAAAAGATAAAACTTATTACGAATACGGCGAATGGAGGATCTCTGGACTAAAATCCAAAGCGATGATTCCTAAGCTGTACTAAACAACATTAGATCTGACAGGCAGTGCTATCCACCTGCACCTGACTGTCATACAAATGATGACTGTCAGATGCGACTTCATTGTATGCAACTACATTAACCTGAGATTCGCGAAAGAGCTGATGA
>JAISFY010000021.1 GCA_031263345.1 Holosporales bacterium
TCACTTGATCTCGCAGAACTTTGATAAAAACGCCGTAAATGAAGGGGCGATTTTTTCAGTAGCGCCGTTTTCGTGTTGGTAAAACAGGATCTTATTTTCGTTGCGCTCAAAGCAAAGAAGGGTTCCAAAGTTGTCGATGGTGAACTCGATTAAATTTTTACTCATGCCACTGTCATCCGTTTTGTTCATTTCCCAGATGTTCGCTTTATCACGTGGCAGTTTATAATAAACAGGGCGCGGCGGCTATAACATGCCAGCGCGCCAAATATGACAGCATCATTCCATACCATCGAGAGGTTCACATAAAATTTTGGATTGCACCTATATATTGGCCAGAACCTTTAGTTGCCATAATTTTTTCCCATTATATGAAGAGGTGTTATGTTCTCAGCGTCGATTTTTCTTTCGCTAAGCTAATACATTTTTCCATATCGCAATTGTCATTTAGCGATGTAAGAAGCAATTCCTCTGCTTCGATGATTTTTTCGGCTTGGTAAATCATGTCATCTATTCTATCTGCAGGGATTGCTATGACTCCATCATAATCACCGACTATATAGTCTCCTGGATTAACGACCATTCCTCCGCAAGTGATCGGACCATTCATCTCCACGACTTTGAAATTTTTGGGAGCATGTAAAGCTTCAGCACCAGAGCAAAATGTAGGGAAATTCATTCGTGAAATGGACAAAAAATCCCGAAACATGCCGTCAGAAACAAGCCCAGACAATCCTTTATTTATTGCTGCGTGAATAACGTGTTCACCTAACATTGCGCCCTTGTCTGAAGCGGCGATAATGAGAACATATCCCGCTGAACATCGCCCGATGACATCGAACATCCCTCTAAATGAAGATGCGGATGGTTTATTCACATACTCGAAACGCACGGTTACTGCACGTCCTGATAATTTCATTTCTGGATTCGTCGGATGAATTTTTCTCGTCCAGCTTCCGATTTTTAAATTTTCAAGCGCGTCTGTAATTACTCCAGTTTCTGTCTTTTTAAGGAAACTAATTTTGTCAGTCATGAATATACTCCTTTGAATTGTCTTTTATAGATCACAAATATGTGGGATAGAGTGTTTGTCCGAGTATTCATCTAGTTCTTTGATAATCGTTTTCGCTATTGGAATCCCATTTTTTCTGCGTTCCTGAAAATTATTCCATTCGATTTCCCCAGGAAGGAAAATTTCTTTCCCTTTAATACGTCTACAAGCGTGGAATCTCTTGTAAAAACTATTAAGTTGGTCATTGCGTGCACTTCCCTCAATGAAAAAAGATGGATCTATTGCAATGAATATGTGTCCAATATGGGAAGGTTCAGATCCAGTTAGAACATTGTCGAGTTTTACTTCCGTTGAATAACCGCCTTGGCACAAAGCTGCCACTAAAAGGTCAATCATAATCGCAATACCAACGCCCTTGTGTTCTCCCATCGGTAAAAAAAGACCCTCAAGTGCTTCTTTTGCATCAATAGTGGGGTTTCCGTTTTTATCGACTGCCCATCCCTGGGGTATTGGTAATCCTTCACGTGCGCAGGCGACAACCTTTTGTCTGGCTGCGACTGAACATGATACGTCCAATACAATGGGGAATTTTTCATAAGGAAATGAAATAGCGAACGGATTTTTGCCCACTATCATATCCAATCCACCCCATGGTGCTAGATTGACGAGAGCAGTCGTAGAACAAAAACCTATAAACCCCCGATTTGCAGCAAGTATAGGATAATGAGCTGCAGCTCCAAAGTGATTTGAATTTTTCGCGAGCGCCAAACCTATTCCGAAATTCGAAGCTTTTTCAATAGCAAAATTAATGGCACGATTTGATACTATTGCCCCCATGTTTGCACCGCCGTCAATCAATGCAACCGCCCCCTTATCGATGATTACTTTGATGTGGGACGGTGGAACATCTTTATATTTTTGGGCGTACGAAGTAACTAGATTAATACCATGTGTGTCTACCCCTCGCAAGTTCGAAAAAATAAGCGCATCTAGCACATATTTATGGTCTTCTTTAGGGAGGCCACATTCATCCAGAACCTTTTCACCCCATGAATATAGTTGTTCCTCTTTAAATAACATGCTGTCTACTTGTACCATAATAACTAAACACCTCCAGATTTTATTTATCACAAATTTATAATACGAAACGAATCAATGGGATAACAATTCAGTTTCGAGCCAATAAACGGAAAAATTAGTCCAGATATTTCATTCAAGTAAATTCTAAGGTTTGTTTATGTGCTTCCCAGGATTGTAATATACTGATTATTGGTATAATAAAGTTCATCTATGAAAGTATCTAAACCAGAATAGGTTTAGCGTTTGCGAGAAATTCAAAATCACTTAGGATTTAAGGCTCGTTATCCTATGTTTGTCATCGATAGATGACAGAAAGGAGTTAGAAAATGAGCGAAATAGTACATAAAAATGCATTTATTACTAGTTTGCCAGTTCAACTTTTTAGATTAAATATTCATATACATGCTGTAAAACGTGTTGGATACCCAGTAGGTATAACGTCGGTACATAATTGTCACGAAATACACCACGCAATAGACCCAGGTGCAGAGATTCGCATAGAAAACGAGGGTAAAGTCCTCTCATTACTCCAAGGAGATATCCTATGGATCCTTCCTGGTACCACGCATCGAACGATTGTAATCAGCCCTGGCGTTAGGCATTACAACGTTTTATTCGACTTTGAAGAATGTATCTCATATCCATATGAAAAAGGAATAGCGTCGACATCTTCTTTTCCGCGCACAATCTCAGAAAAAGGCTATTGGCTGGGTTCAGGTTCCAACATCATTTCTTCGTACCTTCTCGATGCAATGAAATTGGCGAATAGCAATATCTGGGGCAGAATACCGCAGATCCAGTGCTTGATGTCATTATTTATCACATCTTGTTATCAATCTATGCTTGGTGGCGAGACATTAAAGATGGAAAGCGAGAATCACACATATGCTGATATTCGAAATGCCCTTCCTATCATTACTTATATAAGAGAGAATTACAGCGAACCTCTTACGCTGGAAAACTTGTCTAAGATATTTTACATTTCACCGCGGCAAATTAACAGATACATACAAGAGCTTTGTGGCCTTACGTTTAAGAGAATTGTAGCTGATATTCGTATTGGACACGCCAAGCTTTATCTTAAAAACACTAGTTTTACCGCTGAAAAAATTTGCGAGTTAGTGGGGTTTGACTCAGTTTCATATTTCTATCGTGTATTTAAATCGATGGTTGGCATGACTGTTACGGAATATCGCAAAAAGAACCGCTAGAAAATTGCAAAGCCATGACAATATTATAAATGGTTACGATTGAGTTGCCTCGAAAAACTCAAGCGGACATTCATTCTCCATACAGCTATGAAGCCTACATTAAGGTCTTAGAAGGGACAGATCATTATTGTGGCTAAACACTAAATTAAGCCGTTTTGAGCTGAGCAAACTCAACAGTCATCTTATAAAAAAGCAAATTAAGACATTGGATTAATATAAGCATGGGCAACTTGATTGGGCTGGCGTTCCCGCTAATTCGCTTTGGAGGAAAGAGGAAATATGTAAAAATCTGACATTTTTTCTTATTTTGCGACAAAAAACAGAATTGATTATTTAGGATGTTTCTACTATTCTCAGTATACCGTAACTATTTTCCGTTTCACACACGAAATATCTGGGACAGTATTTTGTAATAATCTTCACTGGAGGAAATAACATGCACATTTATACTATTTACCCACTAGATTTAGGTACAGTCACAAGATCAAAATCACAGATCGTCGGTGTAAAAGGAGACAATGGCGTAATTGATATTCCGATTCTTGCGTATTTCGTTACTGATGGAGAGAGAAAGATCATGATTGATACTGGAGGTGGTCAGCCAGACGGCAGACGTTACATGCCATATACCCGTTCCGAAGAGCAATCCGTAGTAAACCAACTTGGTAAAATTGATATTTTGCCCAAAGAAATCGATACTGTCATTTTCACTCACCTACATTGGGATCATGCAGGCGGAAATAAAGAGTTTACGAATGCTAAATTTTATGCACAAGAAAGAGAATTACATAATGCAATTGCGCCACTTCCCATACATAAAGGAAGTTATGATATCAAATTAATCGTCGAAACAGATTACGATGTCCTA
>JAISFY010000082.1 GCA_031263345.1 Holosporales bacterium
GGAACTGGAATGCCATTCTTGCCAACTCTAGACATATTCCTCAACTCTTAGAAAACAGAACATATAACCTCGCCACCTAGAGCAAGCTTCCTCGCCTCGACATCAGACATAATTCCCCTATCCGTCGATAAAACATTAATGCCCAATCCATTCTTAACGAACTGTAAGTCCTTAATGGATGAATACACCCTCCTTCCAGGCTTAGAAATTCTCTTTATCTCGCATATAACCGGCTTCCCCTCAAAATACTTTAGCTCAACACGAAGCTTATTGAATCCACTTTCAGGGCAATTGATAATAGTATATCCCCTAATATATCCCTCACTCAAAAGAACCTTCAACAGAGCCTCACGTCCTTTAGACATCGGAGAATCGACCGTCCGCTTACGAACCATTTGGGCATTCCTTAACCTGGTTATCAAATCGCTAATCGAGTCAACAACACTCATCGCAACCTACCTCTCTCTCCTCACCAACTCGCCTTGATAACACCAGGCAAAAATCCACATGATGCCAGTTCTCTCAAAGCTATCCTGGACATCCCAAACTTTCTATAATATCCCCTCGGTCTTCCCGTCAAAACACACCTGTTCCTAACCCTAACCTTCGATGAATTCCTTGGCATCTCAGCAAGCCTACGTACGGCCATCATTCGCTCGCCAAGAGATATAGACCTATCGTGAATAACCTTCTTCAAGGTATCGCGAGACGCCTTCTTACCTGCGACCATTTTCTTCCTTCTGTTGTTATGTTCTATCGCACTCTTTTTAGCCATAATATTCCTTCACCACCTAACTCGTAAACGGTAACTTCAGGCTTTTTAGTAAAGCCAATGCAGATCTATTATCATGCGCTGTCGTGCAAATTGTAATATCGAATCCTCTAATTTTATCGATTTTGTCGTAATTTATCTCTGGAAAAACTATCTGTTCTTTGATCCCCATGGAAAAATTCCCACATCCATCAAGCCCTCTGCTCGACAAGCCTCTAAAATCTCTAACCTTGGGCAGAGCAACATATACTAACCTATCAACAAACTCATACATCCGATCCCGGCGTAAAGTCACCTTTGCCCCCAGCTTCGCTCCTTCTCTCAACTTAAATCCAGCAATCGATCTCTTTGCCTTCGTTATTACGGGCTTTTGGCCCGATATCGCCGCCAATTCATCCACAATACATTGCAATACCTTACTATCATGAGCAGCCTCAGAGGAAGTACAGTTCAAGACAATCTTCTCAAGCCTCGGGACAATAAAGTCATTCGACAAACCGAGCTCTTTCTTTAAAGAGGCCCTTAGATCTGAAAAATACCTATCCTTCGAATAACTCATTTTCCATCTTACCTTCTACATCTACAAAACGGTTCCAGATTTCTTGAAGTAACGGACCTTCTTTCCAGCTTCATTCAATCGGTAACCAACTCTACCGGACACTCCCGTCGAAGGATCGATCAGAGAAACATTCGAAATATGAATGGGCATCTCTTTCCTGTAAGATCCCTGAGGGTGTTTGTAATCCGGCTTCACATTTCTAACAACAATGTTGGTATTCTCGACGAGGACAGAAGCCTTGTCAAGGAAAACCTGCTTTACAACTCCACTTTTCCCTTTATGAGCCCCAGTAATAACCTGAACCTGATCACCTTTCTTAATTTTAAACTTCGGTTGAGTCATAATTTACAAAACCTCCGGAGCTAATGACACGATCTTCATGTAACCGGCTGATCTCAATTCCCTCGTAACTGGCCCAAAAATACGGCTTCCAATCGGCTCACCCTGCTTATCAATTAAAACGACTGCGTTCCTATCAAAAGCAATCTGCATTCCATCTACTCTTCTGATGGGCTGCTTCGTCCTTACGATAACGGCCTTATGAATATCCCCCTTTTTCACTTTTCCTTTTGGGATCGCGCTCTTTACAGAAATGACAATGACATCCCCGACGCCAGCATACCTTCTCTTCGATCCGCCAAGAACCTTAATACACAAAACTTCTTTCGCTCCAGAATTATCGGCTACGCTCATTCGAGACTCGGTTTGAATCATCGTCAGCCTCCATACTCGATTTTTGAGTCAACGACCCACTTCTTCGTTTTTGAAATCGGACGAGACTCCATGATTTTGACGACATCCCCAACCTTGTAAGAGTTGGATTCATCATGAGCAGCGTATTTTTTATGCACCCTTACGTATTTCTTGTATATCGGATGCATAACCCGATTCTCCACTCTAACAGAAATCGTTTTATCCGATTTGTCGCTGACGACAACCCCTTGCAAAGTTCGACGAGGCATTATAAAATCTCCCTAATTCTTCCCTAATTGGCTCAGACGAGTCTTCACTCTCGCTATATTCTTCTTACAAGAACGAACTACCGAAGTTTTGACATCCTGTCCAGTTTTCATCAATATCCTCAGATTAAAATGCTCCCTTCTCAAATCGGTACACATTTTCATCAATTCCCTACTATCCCTCTGTAACAATTCAGAAAACTTCATATTCCCTCCATCGGCTTAAACAATGCGCTTAACGAATTTGGTACGAATCGGTAACTTGGTAGCAGCTATCTCGAAAGCGGCCTGAGCGATATCTTCGGAAACACCATCTAGCTCAAACATTACTTTTCCAGGATGAACCCTACATGCCCAAAACTCTGGCGAACCCTTCCCACTCCCCATTCGGACCTCAGCCGGCTTCTTCGAAACTGGTAAGTCAGGGAAAATACATATCCAAACACGGCCAGTTCTTTTTATACATCTCGAAATTGCCCTCCTAGCGGCTTCAATCTGTCTAGCCGTAATCCTAGATGGCTCTATAGCCTTCAGTCCAAAACTACCAAAACTAACATCAACACCAGATGTCGCATTGCCCTTAATCCTACCCTTAAAAGCCTTTCTAAATTTGGTCTTCTTAGGGGACAACATAACATCTACCTCTCAAAAATTACGCCTTTTTATCTCTCGATAAAAAATCACCAACTTCACAATCGCCTTTATATATCCAAACTTTTATCCCGCATGTACCATACGTCGTCTTGGCTATTCCAACACTAAAATCGACATCAGAACGTAGAGTATGAAGAGGTACTCTGCCCTCTCGATACCATTCAGTCCGCGCAATTTCAGCTCCATTCAATCTCCCGGCAACATTAATCCTAATCCCTGCCGCTCCAAGTTTCATCGCCGACTGCATAGCCCTCTTCATTGCCCTTCTATACGAAACACGCTTTTCAATTTGATGAGCAACCCCTTCAGCGATCAGATAAGCATCCAACTCAGGCTTTCTTACACCAACGACATTAATCGCGACATCTATTCCTGCCAGCTTCGAAAGCCTCCCCTTCAATTTCTCGAGATCGCCTCCTCCCTTTCCGATCACCATGCCCGGCTTCGCTGCATGAATTTCAATGCACACCTGTTTCGCTGGCCGCTCTACAATAACCCTCGCAATACCGGCAGATTTATAGTTCTTCCTTATGTAATCTCTAATCTCAATATCCTTCGATAGCAGGTCGGCATATCCCTTTCCAGCGAACCACTTCGATTCCCAGGTCCTCAATATCCCCAATCTCAACCCAACCGGGTTAACCTTTTGTCCCATGATCCCTCAAACCTTCTGCTTAACGATTATCGTTAAGTGACTGAATGGCTTCGATATGACACCACCACGCCCTCTCCCACGCGGATGGAACCTTCGAAACTTGATACTATTACCAACATACGCCTCACCAATATACAATTCACTCGCATTCAAACCGTGATTATTTTCGGCATTGGCTATAGCCGACATCAGAGTTTTCCTAACATCATTAGCAATCCTTTTTTTGGAATAAAGTAAAACATCAGCGGCACGCATAGCGCGCATCCCGCGAATCATAGAGGCTACTACATTCAACTTCTGCGGACTAACACGAATTTTCCTTAAAACAGCCTTCGCTGACCTGTCTTGCATAATCATCTCTTAGCCTTCTTGTCCGCTTTGTGACCGTAATACGTCCTCGTCGGAGCAAATTCTCCAAATTTATGACCAACCATGTTCTCAGAGACCGAAACGGGGATAAACTTCTTTCCGTTATGAACACCAAATGTTACACCAACAAATTGCGGCAAAATGGTAGAATGCCTGGACCAAATCTTCACAACATCCGATCTCCCAGACGCCTTAACGACCTCAGCCTTCTTCATCAAATACCGATCGAAAAACGGCCCTTTCCAAACTGATCTTGGCACCTTATTAACTCTCCCTACTTACGTTTTGACATTATATACTGACTCGTTCGCTTGTTCCTACGGGTTTTTTTGCCTTTCGTAGAAATTCCCCATGGAGTCACCGGGTGCCTTCCACCGGAAGTTTTCCCTTCGCCACCACCATGTGGATGATCGATCGGATTCATGGCAACACCTCGAACACACGGTCTCTTCCCGAGCCATCTATTCCTACCGGCCTTCCCGTAACTCCTGTTTTGATGATCCGGATTGGAAACGACGCCAATCGTCGCATGGCAAACACCGCTTACCAATCGCTGCTCTCCGGATGGTAGTCTCAGTACGACATAAACCCCATCGCGGCCAACAATCTGTACTCCTGCTCCAGCCGCACGCGCCATCTGAGCCCCCTTTCCAAGCTTGAGCTCTATGTTATGAACTACCGTTCCGATCGGGATATTCCTCAAAAGCATTGTATTCCCAGGTTTTATATCTGCCTTATCAGATGCAATTACCGAATCCCCAATCTTCAACTTTTGCGGTGCTATAATATATCTATGCTCACCATCAACATATTTAATTAGCGCGATAAATGAACTCCTGTTCGGATCGTACTCAATTCGCTCAACCGAGCCATTAATATCCCTTTTATCGCGTAAATAATCGATAATCCTATGACGCTGCTTGTGACCACCGCCCCTGTTCCAGACCGTAATGTGACCATGATTATTACGGCCAGCTCTGTCCAATTTTACTGATGTCAATTTCTTGAGCGGCTTCCCCTTCCAAAGGCCGGATCTATCAATTCCAACTAACTGTCTTTGAGAGGTCGTTATAGATTTATATTGCTTTAATCCCATCGTCCTATACCCCAACCCCGAGATCAATCCTACTTCCGGCATCTAATCTTACAATCGCCTTCTTGAAGTCTGATCTTTTGCCAGATCGGCCACGAAAAACTTTATTCTTCCCCTTCACAACAATTGTATTTACGGACCTCACTTTAACATCAAAGATTCTCTCGACCGCTTTCTTGATCCCCGGTTTATTGGCACGTTTTTCCACTACAAAAACATAAGCATTAGAATCCTCTAAAATTTTCGTGGACTTTTCAGTTATCACAGGATATCTAATCAAATCATAATCACCGGAAGTAGCGCCCACTTTCGACCTCATATCAATCTCTCCTCCAGTTTTCTGATCGCATCAACCGAAATTACTAAATTATCCTTCCTGATAATGTCGTAAACATTCGCCCCTATCTGAGAAACGTAGTCATATCCGACTATATTCGACAACGCATTAATAACATTCTCATTTTTATCAGAACCTACAAATAAAGCAGTTTTCATATTAGAAAACCTAGCTAAAAAACTTTTCGTCTTCACGTGTTCGTCATAATTTAACGAATCGACAACCAACAATTTCCCTTCTTTCATCTTTGCTGACAATGCCATCCTAAGACCGAGCCTCCTAACCTTTTTCTGCAAATCGAAGCCGTGATCTCTATTAACCGGACCGAAAACGACGCCCCCGCCCCTGAACTGGACAGCTTTCTTAGAGCCATGACGAGCCCCCCCACTCCCCTTCTGGCGAACAAACTTCCTAGTCGTCCCATGGACACTGGATTTCCCTTTAACATTATGGCTACCACTCCGCCCCTTAGCAAGCTGCCAAATAACTACTCTCGCCAAAATATCGCGTCGAGGTACCAACCCGAAAACTTGACTGGAGAGTTCCAATTCCCCAGACTGCTCATTCTTTTCATCAAATATTGAAATCTTCATATCACTTACCCGATTCCATATCACCCTTTTTGATAGCATCTCTAATAAACACCGTCCCACTACTACATCCCGGAACTGCACCGCGAACAAAAATTACTTCCTTCTCTCTATCCACCGAATGAACTAATAAATTCAGGGTCGTAACCCTGCGATTACCCATATGCCCAGCCATCCGTTTACCTTTAAATACTCTGCCAGGGAAAGTTCTATTCCCGACCGATCCATGACATCTATGAACAATCGAAACGCCGTGCGTAGCTCTCAAACCGCCAAATCCATGTCTTTTTATTCCCCCAGCGAAACCCTTTCCCTTAGTAATACTTGCAACATCTACAAACTGCCCGCCAGAAAAATGATCTACTCCAATGGTATCTCCAATATTATATAACGAAACATCATCCACCCGAAATTCCTTCAAAATCCTGAAAAATTTGGATGACATCTTTTTGAAATATCCTAATTGTGGCTTATTAATGTGTTTCTCTTTACCTTCCCTTGAGCCAAGTTGAACGGCATCATATCCATCTTTATCCTTCATTTTAATGGATACAACAGTACAAGGACTGACCCTCAAAACCGTAACTGGAACCTGAACACCATTACTATCAAATAACTGAGTCATCCCGACTTTTTCAGCGATTAACCCTACTCTCATAACAAACCCACCTTCTATAACTTGATCTCGACGTCGACCCCAGCGGCCAAATCGAGCTTCATCAATGCATCAACGGTTTGGGGCAGCCAGTCCTTAATATCTATCAACCGCCTGTGAGTCCTGATTTCAAACTGCTCTCTCGACTCTTTATCGATATGGGGGGAACGATTGACCGTAAATCTCTCAATTTTAACCGGTAGTGGAACGGGGCCCACGACAGATGCACCTGTTCTCTTCACGGCATCCACTATCTCCTTAACAGACTGATCCAACAACCTGTGATCATAGGCCTTCAATCTAATCCGTATATTACGACATTCCATTTGAAATCATCCCTACCATGAAAAACTGCCTCATTTTATGATCTTCGAAACAACGCCAGCACCAACCGTTCTACCTCCCTCTCTAATGGCGAATCTCAGGTTATCTTCCATCGCAATAGGAGAAATAAGTTCAACATTTATTTTAACATTATCTCCAGGCATTACCATCTCAACCCCAGCCGGCAATGTCACAGTTCCTGTCACATCTGTCGTCCTGAAATAGAATTGCGGTCTGTAGTTACCAAAAAATGGAGTATGGCGCCCACCTTCTTCCTTTGTTAAAACGTAAACTTCAGCTTCAAACGTAGTATGAGGAGTAATGGAGCCAGGAGCAGCCAAAACCTGCCCTCTTTCAACTTCCTCTCTTTTCGTTCCTCTAAGAAGAGCCCCTATGTTATCCCCAGCCTCACCTTGGTCTAAAAGCTTCCTGAACATTTCGACACCAGTGACTGTCGTCCTTTGAGTCGATCTAAGACCAACAATTTCAACTTCCTCCCCAACCTTTATCACCCCCCTTTCCACTCGCCCGGTAACAACCGTCCCACGTCCAGAAATGGAAAACACATCTTCAATTGGAAGCAAAAATGGCTTATCGATAGCTCTCTGAGGTTGAGGTATATAGGAATCCACAGCTTCCATCAGTTTCATGATTGAATCCTTACCCAGAGCCGCATCCTTTCCCTCCAAGGCCACGACAGCAGCTCCACGAATGATTGGAATATCGTCCCCTGGGAAATTGTACGAACTTAATAATTCCCTCACCTCCATCTCGACCAAATCGACAAGCTCCGGATCATCGACCAAGTCCATCTTGTTGAGATACACGACGAGAGCCGGAACACCAACCTGCCTGGCCAGGAGGACATGCTCTCTAGTCTGAGGTTTCGGACCATCCGCAGCTGAAACGACCAGAATCGCTCCATCCATCTGAGCAGCACCAGTAATCATGTTTTTTACATAATCGGCATGTCCAGGACAGTCAACATGAGCATAATGTCTATTATCGGTTTCATATTCTACGTGCGCCGTTGAAATGGTAATACCCCTGGCCTTTTCCTCAGGAGCACCGTCTATTTCATCGTAAGCCATAAAACTGGCTTTACCAAGCTCTGACATGACCTTCGTTATGGCGGCAGTTAATGTTGTCTTCCCATGATCAACGTGCCCAATTGTCCCAATATTGCAATGCGGCTTCGACCTTTCAAACTTTTCCTTCGCCATTTCCTACTCCATCTTTTTCAAAAACCTTTTACGACACTCGCGACATTCTACGACACTTTTGTCTTAATTTCATCAGCAATTTGCTGAGGGACATGATCGTAATGATCAAAAACCATCGAAAATTGTGCTCTGCCCTGACTCATAGATCTCAGTACATTAACGTAACCAAACATATTTGCTAGCGGGACCATTGCCGATATTTCTCTGGCATTCCCGATCTGATCCATTCCAGAAATCTGCCCACGGCGACTATTCAGGTCACCTATAACATCGCCCATATAATCTTCAGGAGTCACAACCGCAACTTTCATAATGGGCTCTAATAACCTAGGAGCACACCTCCCAATCCCCTCCCTGAAAGCCGCTCGTGCAGCAATTTCAAATGCTAAAACGCTCGAATCAACATCATGATATGCCCCATCCACCAAAGTCGCCTTAAAATCGATCATCGGGAATCCTGCGATAACTCCTGTTCCCAGCGCAGACTGAAGCCCCTTCATAACTCCAGGGATATATTCTTTGGGAACCACACCTCCAACAATTTTATTCTCGAAAACGAATCCAGAACCAGGCTCAAGAGGCTCAAAGAACAGTTTTATTCTCGCAAACTGTCCAGCCCCACCAGTCTGTTTTTTATGAGTATAATCGATTTCATTCCGTTTAGTAATCGTCTCTCTATAAGCTACCTGCGGAGATCCAATCTTTGCATCAACTTTATGCTCTCGCTTCAGGATATCGACCTTTATTTCAAGATGCAGTTCACCCATCCCCTGTATTATCGTTTGCCCACTTTCATTATCAGATGATACCCTAAAGGAAGGATCTTCTGAAGCCATCCTTGATAGGGCAATTCCCATTTTCTCCTGATCCGCTTTCGTACATGGCTCTATCGCAATTTCAATGACCGGATCAGGGAATTCCATCTTTTCCAATACGACCGGTTCAGTTTGAGAACATAACGTCTCTCCAGTAGTCGTTACCTTCAATCCGCAGAGAGCAACTATATCTCCAGCCGCAGCGTATTTAATATCTTCTCTATTGTTGGCATGCATCAAAAGCATTCGCCCAATTCTTTCAACCTTATCTTTTACAGAGTTTAAAACACTCGTACCAGATTCTAAAATTCCAGAATAAATTCTAAAAAATGTAATACTACCAACGAACGGATCCGTCATAATCTTAAAAGCCAAACCGGAAAACGGTTCTGCATCATCCGGTCTCCTTACGGTCTCCTTTCCATTGAGCAACGTACAATGGATGTCTCTGATATCAAGTGGTGATGGGAGATAATCGATAACCGCATCTAGAAGGTATTGCACTCCCTTGTTTTTAAAGGCTGAACCACACAAAACCGGAACGAACGCCCCATTGATGGTACCAGCACGAATACATTTCTTAAGTAAATCTAAGCAAATCTCTTTCCCTTCGAGATACGCCTCCATTGCTACATCATTCTGTTCGACAACGATATCAAGGAGCTGCCCTCTGTATTTATCGGCCTCTTTCCTCACGTCGTCTGGTATCTCTACAACGTCGTACTTAGCCCCGAGATCTTCGTTGTGCCAAATGTAGGCCTTCATTTCAATGAGGTCAACCAGACCGCGAAAATCAGATTCTACCCCGATCGGTAAAGCAATAACGACAGGTTTCGCCCCTAACCTCTCGATTATCATATCGACACAACGATAAAAATCAGCACCAATCCTGTCCATCTTATTGATAAAGCAGATCCTCGGTACTTTATATCTATCAGCCTGACGCCAGACTGTTTCCGATTGTGGTTCAACACCAGCAACGCCATCAAATACGGTAACTGCGCCATCCAATACACGAAGACTTCTTTCTACCTCAACAGTAAAATCGACATGCCCAGGGGTATCGATGATGTTAATTCTGTGATTTCTCCAGAAGCAAGTTGTAGCAGCGGAGGTAATCGTAATCCCCCTTTCCTGTTCCTGCTCCATCCAGTCCATCGTTGCAGCACCTTCGTGGACCTCACCTATCTTGTAGGACTTCCCAGTATAATACAGAATCCTCTCGGTCGTCGTCGTCTTACCAGCATCAATATGCGCCATAATCCCTATATTTCTATAGAGCTCAATCGGCGTAGTGCGCTTCATGGAATTCATCTCCCCTCCCCTATTTTCACCATCTATAGTGGGCGAACGCTCTGTTAGCTTCGGCCATTTTATGGGTATCGTCCTTTTTCTTAACAGCAGCTCCCTTCCCAAAGGAAGCCTCCAAAAGCTCTGCGGCTAACCTCTCTTCCATCGTCTTTTCCGATCTCGCCCTTGCGGCCTTAATCAACCAACGAATCGAGAGAGCACGTGCCCTTCCAGAGGCAACTTCAGTTGGAATCTGATACGTCGCCCCACCAACTCGACGTGATCTAACCTCTAAAGTCGGCTTAACATTAGCCAATGCGTCCGTAAACAATTCCAAACAACTCTTTCCGTTCTTTCCATGAATCCTATCGAAGGCACCGTACACTATCCTTTCAGAAACGGATTTTTTCCCATCATACATTAGGCAGTTCATAAATTTCGTCACGACGGCATCACCGTATTTCGGATCCTTCAAAAACTCCCGCTTTTCAGCAGCTCTACGCCTCGACATCTCTTCTAAGCCCCTCTCTTCTTTCTAAATCATTTCGGTTTCTTGGCACCGTACCTGGAACGGGCCTGCTTCCTATCCTTAACACCATGAGTATCGAG
>JAISFY010000007.1 GCA_031263345.1 Holosporales bacterium
CTCTTCGGAATGCTTCGGAGATCGGACTTGCCTCATCTTAATTTCTAAAGCATAGTCGTATTGGTATAAATTGATGCTTTTTTCTCCGATGGATTCCAATTCTGCGAATGGTATAAACAGAACTCTTTTTGCAATCATTTCATAGGTCCAGTCTAAAATACGAAATTTGTATTCAAAATCAGACTCATCATTTCCTGTCTTGGGATAGCAGGAAGTCCAAAATGATTCTATGAAAGAGCTAAGGAACTCAATGGCCAACGGAATTTTGCTAAAACCATGAAGAACGACTGTGGCCTCGATAAACCAGGCAAGGATTTGAAGGTCTTTGGTTTTATTTTTCAGAGCACTCATCGTTAGTTTTTCAACCAATCTCCAGTCAGCCTTTTTGAGTTCCCGTTCCCAAACACCTAAAGAAAGCCCGTCATCTTCCTCAAATCTCGCTCGCTTTATATCGTCATAAACTGATGTCAACGATAAATCTGACCCAACTCCATTTACTGAGTCAGGAATTTCAGCGACGATGTCATCTATTGTGTAGATATCAGTCATTATAGAAATTCACGTTAAAAACTAA
Organism: Holosporales bacterium; assembly: GCA_031263345.1. Classification (GTDB taxonomy): domain Bacteria; phylum Pseudomonadota; class Alphaproteobacteria; order RUG11792; family RUG11792; genus JAIRNI01. Next base: position 575 of record JAISFY010000007.1, read on the forward strand.
GGTTGGCTTTACCGTTAAGCTGAACGTATTTCCATGATCAGTTACGATCGACATTCCTCCATCGTGTATAATCTTTGTAGATCCGGAAATATTTCGAGTAGCAGCGACGGCAATGGCCCCACTCCCGCAGGCCTTCGTCCAACCAACCCCCCTTTCAAAGGTTTTAACCTTGATGAATTCATCGAAGTATTCAACAAAGTGAAGATTACACTCCCGAAACTCACAGCTTAAATCGGCTAGACGATTCATTATCTGAATACCGCAAACTAAATGATTATTACCCAGCGAAAATATCTGATACTCTTGTGTATCATACAATAGGATCGGTTTTTCGACAAATAGTGTAACTTCTTCATTTTCGACTATTGCCATATACTTATGATCAGCGACCATAAAGCTTAGTTTACTGCTATCATTTGATAACAGCGTTTTGCTAATATATATAGAGGATGCGCAAATTCCATTTCCACACATCTTTGCAGGGCTTCCATCGAAATTGAAAAAATCAATATTGTACATCATGTCAGTGATTTTTTTGAGAATTATAACCTGATCACAACCGATGCCAAAATGCCTATCAGCAATCGCTTTGGCCATTTCGCTGGATACAACTGGGTCGTCTTCTCGCCTGAGAATGATAACAAAATCATTCCCGTTAGTTTGAGCCTTGACAAAATGCATAAACGATTGAAAAGAAAATTCAAAATCAACAAAGATTTTAAACGATCCTAGATGCTGGACCAAGAATAGATTCTTAATTATCATCCGGCCGTAATTATGAAAGAAAATATCTATGAAAGAAAATTATTCCCAATCGCCATGAATTTCTGTCTTCTTAGATCTTTTCGTAAATCGGCCGGTAATTCGAGGGATTTGTTTAGGTAATGGATAATTTCGATCTTGACATTAGCAATGATTTCATCTTTGCCCCTGTGGGCTCCCCCAGTCGGTTCATCAATAATTTTGTCGATAATTCCGAGAGTCAATAAATCCGGAGCCGTCAATTTCTGGGCTTCTGCAGCAATTTCGGCTTTCAAATCATCTTTCCATAAAATCGAGGCGCATCCCTCTGGAGAAATTACGGAATACACCGCGTGCTCAAGCATTAAAATATAATCCGAGGTGGAGATGGCGATAGCGCCGCCAGATCCGCCCTCACCGATTACAACGCTAATGAAAGCCGAATCGATTTGAAAACTCTTCTCCATACACCTAGCAATCGCTTCAGCCTGCCCACGCTCTTCTGATTCGATTCCTGGGAATGCACCAGAGGTATCGATAAATGAAATTACTGGTAGGCCAAATCGATGAGCTAAGTCGAGCAAACGGTGAGCCTTACGATATCCTTCCGGTTTAGCCATCCCAAAATTATGCGCCAACCTCGATTCGGTGTCTCGGCCCTTTTCTTCTCCAATGACGATACATTTGATATCATCCATTTTAGCGAAGCCACCGATTATTGCCTTATCATCAGAGCATATCCTATCTCCGGACAATTCGACATAGTCTGTAAATATACCAGATAGGTAATCGAGAAATTTTGGACGATCTGGATGTCGAGCTACCTGTACTTTTTGCCACGGCGTTAATTTCCGATATGTACTGACAAGAAGTTTGTTAACCTTCGCCTGCATTTTAGAAATCTCAGAGGCTACATCAATGTCTCCGAGTTTTGATGCATCCCTTAATTCTTTTATTTTCTTTTCGATTGAAAGGACCTGATTTTCAAACTCTAAAGGAAACGACATAGGGAATTAGCTTTCTTTACGAATCGAATTAGATCGTGGAGGCCGAGGCCGGAATCGGACCGACATACAAGGATTTGCAGTCCTCTGCATAACCATTCTGCCACTCGGCCTTCTAAAACGTACCAACACCCCCTCGAGATTATATTTTTTTTTGTTCACATTATCAACTGATGATCTCTAATCGTATAAAAGTTCATAATTAAACGCGGCAAACCACGCCCTTAGAGCGAAATCAGATCCCGATTGAGTGCATATTTAGCGTGGAATTAGATATTTTCATATTTGAGTGGTGGGATTGCTTCCAGATCTCTTGATTCTCTACTTTACATCTGTTACCATCTCCGTAGAGCTCGATGACTCTCACTACGTAACGATAAAGGGCGAATTTTTATGATTTTCAAGGACGTTGTTTCCGATAGCTTACGACGCGATGTTCGAATTGTTTTCGAATCGAAAGAGATAGAGGATGAGATAGATAAATGCCTCAAGGAGAAGGCTAAGACTTTTCGGATGCATGGGTTTAGGACAGGACATGTTCCGCTCGATATCGTCAGAAATAGCGTTGGCGGAGGCGCCGTTAAAGACGCCTTTGATGCGTTAATCTCTAAGGCCTGTACTGAATGCGTAGGAAGGCTCAATGTAGCCGAGCTTGCGACTACTCCCGTTTATCGCTTTGAAAACAATTATGAGCAGGGTAGGGATGTATCGATTATCCTTACCGTAGAAGTACCGCCTTTATTCGAATTGAAGCCGTTCGAATGTGAGGTAGTGAGGGTTATACCGAAGGTTTCTAGCGATGTCGTAGCAGAAATGCGAGACAGGTACTTAAAGCTTGAACCAATTCTCGAAAAGGCTCAGAAAGATCACGAAATACAACGCGGGGATGAGGTTACATATGTCGCGAAGTGTTATAACAATGGAGTAGAGAGTAAGAAAAAGAGTTTTCAAGATAAGATATTGATCCCAGAAGAATTTGGGGAAAATGCGGAGTTCTTTGGTAACTTTCTTTGCAAGAAGATCGAAGATAGTTTCGATTTCGTTGTTAAAGATCGTGATAATATGAAGTATGAATTCACGATAAAGTCGGTTAAATGTCCCGCTAAGGGATTGTCTATCGAAGAGATTGCTATCCGGAAAGGGATTAAGGATCTCGCCGATTTTGAATCCGTGGTAAAGAGAGGCTTGGAGGAAGATATATCCGATACGGCATTTATATATCATAAAAGTCAGATTCTCGAATACCTGGGCGAGCAATACGATTTTGATGTTCCACAGAGTATCTTCGATTATGAGACGAAGAACTTGTTGGCTGAGATCAAAAGGGATGCGGCCGAAGAAGAAAGGCGGACTGGGCAAAAGCAGAAATTGGATTCCGATGAGGAATTGGCAGCTGAGTATGCCGATATCATTAAAAAGAGGGTCATTTTGGGCTATGTTTTGAATCGGTTTGCGAAAGAAAAGAATATTGGTGTCTCTCAGCATGATGTGCAAAGTGCTATTATGAAAGAGATCAATAAAGCTCCGCATCTTGCAGATAAAATAGCGAATTTTTATGCAAATAACCCTGATGCCGTCGCCTACAAGAAGGCTGAGATTATCGAGAGAAAGGTCGTCGATTTTTTGATGACACAGGCGAAGACGAATGATGTTGAGAAGACGAAAGAAGAGCTCGGTGAACTTGTAAGGAATCTTTTTGAAGAAGACGAGGATGCGGCCGCTTCCTCGGTCGATGAGGAGATTTCTTACTCGGCTGAGGCTGTTGTCTAAATTTTAAGGAGCTGAAATGTCGTATTTTGTTCCAATTGTTGTCGAGCAGACGAGTCGAGGTGAGAGGTCTTATGATATATACTCGAGACTTCTGAAGGAGAGGATTATATTTCTAACGGGAGGTATCGATGACGAAGTTGCTTCGATCGTTTGTGCCCAACTTCTATTTCTCGAATCGGAAGATTCGTCCATGGATGTTAGCTTTTATATAAACTCTCCGGGAGGTGTCGTCACGTCCGCTTTATCAATTTTGGACACAATGAATTATATTAGATGTGATGTTTCAACTCTCTGTATCGGCCAGGCTTGCTCGGCTGGATCTCTTCTATTATGTTCTGGAGCAAAGGGGAAGAGGTTTTCACTTCCCAATTCGAGGATTATGATTCATCAGCCATCTGGTGGAACTACAGGTCAGGCGACCGATATTGAAATACACGCGAGAGAAATCTTGAGTTTAAGGGAGAGACTTAATGCTATTTATGCGGCGAATACGGGGCAGAGTATCGAAACAATTAACGCGAATATGGAGCGAGATAAGTTCATGTCAACCGATGAGGCGTTGAAATTTGGACTTATCGATCGGGTTATCGATAAGAGACAGACGCTCTCGTGTTAATAGTTTTTTCAGTTGATTGTGTCAGAATTTGGCTTTAAAGTGAGCGGTTTTGTTGTCTAGGTTTATTTCAGATGTTCGTTAATTCAGCGAAGGATGAAGTTCTGTTTTGCTCGTTTTGCGGTAAATCTCAAAGCGAAGTTAAAAAACTAATAGCTGGCGTAACGGCTTTTATTTGTGATGAGTGTATATCGCTTTGCTCTGATGTAATCAAAAAAGAATCATTGGAAGCGATGGGAGCCGGTAATGGCAGTTTTTTAACCCCATCGGAAATATTTAAAAAATTAAATGAGCACGTTATTGGCCAAGAAAAGGCGAAGAAAACATTGTCTGTTGCAGTTTATAATCATTATAAAAGGTTGGAATGTACATCCGACAATTATCCGGATGTTAATATTGCTAAATCGAATATTTTGCTCATCGGACCGACAGGTTCTGGAAAGACGTTATTGGCTAGGACATTGGCGAAATGTATAAATGTTCCATTTGCTGTGGCTGATGCTACGTCTCTGACCGAAGCCGGATATGTTGGAGAGGACGTTGAGAACATCATTTTGAATCTGTTACAGGTGGCAGAATTCGATATCAAAAGGGCTCAGCGTGGCATAGTATATATCGACGAAGTCGATAAAATAACCAGGAAATCGGAAAATCCATCGATTACACGAGATGTATCTGGGGAGGGTGTGCAGCAGGCTCTTTTGAAGGTTATCGAGGGAACCGTTGCCTTCGTTCCACCTCAAGGAGGACGCAAGCATCCTCAGCAAGACTTTTTACAGATCGATACTACGAACATATTATTTATTTGCGGTGGGGCATTCTGTGGTCTGGAAAAGATTATTGCTGCCAGAGGGAAAAAAACTGGTATAGGTTTTGAGGCCGATGTGGAAAAATCCGAGAATAAAAGGGCAGGAGAATTGTTTAAGGAAGTTGAAACGGAAGATCTACTAAAATTTGGCCTTATTCCAGAGTTTGTCGGGAGGTTACCTGTCGTGGCGACGCTTGAGGATCTCGAGGAGGGGGATCTACTCCAGGTACTGACGGAACCGAAGGATGCAATCTTGAAACAATACGCAAGTTTATTCGATATGAATAACGTAAAGCTAACGTTTGAGGAGGATGCGATGAAGGAGGTTGTACGGCAGGCGATCGATAAAAAGACGGGAGCGAGGGGATTGCGTTCGATTGTGGAAGAAATTCTAGCCGATTTGATGTTCGATATCCCAGACACTCCGAATGTTACTGAGGTCGTAATCGATAAGGGAGTGGTAAATAAAGAATCTTCTCCAACGATAGTACTGAAGGATTGCGCAGCCTAACGTTTTTTTTGCAATATAAAAAAAGTATTGATGACTATTAACTTGATTTGAAAGGTAGATTTTTATCCTTTGTTTGATACTGAACTTAAATTTGTTAATAGCTTTTTAATAGCTTTAAACTTATAATAATCTTAAGTATATTTATTTTTCTTTTTCCGATACTATCGGTAGGACTCTAATAGAGTAATGAGGAATTTTTTTTATACAATGGTTATTGTATTATGCTGGGTTTGTTGTCCATCATATGTGAATGCCTCGCCTACAGCTCATCCTGAAAGTGAAGAGGATATCGATCGTATAATAAAATTATTAGAGAAAATAAAGGCAAAAGAAAAATCTAAACTTACCGAAAAATCGGATGATAGTGAAGCTTCTCATTCAGTCGCATCAGATCAATATCGCCGTATGATTGAGGACTTTCAAGCTAAACTAGAAGATTCAACAAATGAATTTCGAGAGCAGTTAGGTATAGAATATTTAGTGAAAAGTTCGGAATTACTTCTGCTTTGCATGAGAGACGTGGTTAATCCGGATATTTCTGATGCGATTGAAGATATTCGTGACCGAATAGATGGTCTAATAATACATTTAGAGAGACTAGGTGATTTATATTTACAGAGGATAGGCCTCGTTAAAATTATCTCCGTTATCACTACTCCTAGCGGTGCGTTTTCGAAATTATTAAAGTTAAATGGTAATATTCCTCTCAGTAAAACGGATTTTTTGAATACATGTATTGATCCACTTGGACCACTGTTTAAAACCGAAGCTGATAGTGTTACGGAGGTGATGAATAAAGTGAAATCGGCCCTTTCGAAGAGCTTTCGTAGTGCGGTTACCGAACAGGTTGTTTACAAAGTATTGACCATTTTATCTCCAATGTTGGGAGAGTATTCCGAACCTTGCCGAAAACAGGAAAAACAATGTCTTCAGCAACTGGGTTCGACCGTAGAGAGTATAAAGCATTTTATAAGTGATATTCAAGAGCGATTTAGGTCTCCAGACACCTCGGAAAATGTCAGAAAACATCTGAAAATACATATAAATACGATAAATAGCATTTTAGATAGACTTGTTAAAAACACTAAGCAATTAAAAGATTCAGCTTCACAGACTAATAGTTGCGTTGAAAGAATTTTTCAAGAAATGCAAGATTTTCTGAAAATTAAGCCAGATAACAGTACTATGGACTAAACGGTGCCTAAAATGACCATTCCTCCTCTTAATAAAAAGTGATGTAATTTAATTACATTAGATACTATAGTTATTTAAATAAATAAAAGAATATCAATTGTTTCATGATGCATTTTTCAGTTCTTTTTGTGCAAACACAGGTGACAATGCTACTCAAAATTGGCGTGCTTTCCAGTGTAAAATCGATAAATGTAGTTTTACGAAATAAAAAAAATATTTGACTAGTATTCCTATTGGTAGTAGCATCGATCTGATCGTAGTTGAAAATCCTGTTTGCAGAGATTGTTGATATGAATAGGGTAGAGTTGATTGCCAGTATTGCTAGTATCGCCGGATTGAAAAAGGTTGAAGCCGAAAGGGCACTAAATGCACTCATTGAAACGATTACCGACGAGTTGTCTCGGGGAGAGGAAATCAGGTTGGTTGGATTTGGAACGTTTAAGACAACGTACAGGAATGCAACAGAGGGGCGGAATATGCAGACGAAAGCGCCCATGACGATTCCAGCTAGGAGTATCCCTAAATTTAAACCTGGGAAGCAATTGAAAAGTGCTGTTGCCGGAGTCGAGAAGTAGTTATAAGATAGGATGTGTGTCACGGATAGGATGGGGCGATTGGCTCAGTGGTAGAGCATCTCGTTTACACCGAGAGGGTCGGCGGTTCGAATCCGTCATCGCCCACCATGTGGTCGTCTTGATGGTGGTTGTCTGTGGCGTTTTGGTTAGTGCTTGCGGACGAAATGGTCTTCCGATTCGCCCGGTGATTGGGGAGTCTTCTGGTGTTTCTGGGTTTAGTAGTTAGGACTCTTTGCTGTCTAATCGGGATCGTTTGCCAGTTTGCGACTGCCGATGTTAGTTTTCGAACTTCTGCTGGGAATCTTCTGGATCTTCCATCTGGTAAATTATTTGTTGCTGCCGATTTCTCAGTAAATATTGGTGAACATTTATCGGCTCCCGCCGGAAAGGGGAAGCAATTGGCTCCTAAGCTCGTCTGGAAAAATGCTGAAGTTTTGGAGATTTTCTGGCCAGAACACGTAGAAATTCCGGATCCTGATGGAAGGACGAGTGGATACTTCGGATATACAAAAGATTTCTCATTACTATTTGCACTAAGAGTATTAGATCCATCGAAACCGATCGAATACGATCTGACTTATGTTTCTTGCGGAAGTGCCTGTGTTCCTTTCATAAGCTCCGGAACTATAAAACCGAACGGATTGCTTCTCTCAGATGAAATAGGAAAAATTGTCGGTCCGTCGGAAATGCCATTCGAAAACTTACTGATTGCCATTCTGTTAGGGATATTGGGTGGAATTATATTAAACTGTATGCCGTGCGTTTTTCCAATTATGTCGATTAAAATATTTTCAATCGCTAAAACAGCATCTGGGAGCAAAAAAAATGCCAGAAAGCATGGTTTCTTCGTATCATTAGGGATAATATTAACCTTTCTGGTTTTAGGAGTAACCTTATTAATTCTTAGGCAGTCACTTGGGGGTATTGGATGGGGGTTTTATATGCAATACCCACATTTCGTTTTCTCTATTTTACTGATATTTCTGCTTTGTAGTTTATATTTTTTTGACTTATTGCACCTCAAGATTCCAATAACTATTAAACCGTTGCATTTCCCAGTTAAGGGGGCTTATATCGGGTCGTTTGTTAGTGGGGTTTTTGGTGCCGTATCTTCGGCTGCCTGTGTTGGTCCCTTTGCTGGAATGGCTGTCGCATCGGCGCTATTATATGGTTCTCCGTGGCAGTCATGTTGCATTTTTTCTTCGATTGGTTTCGGATCTGCTCTTCCATTTGTCCTAATATCCATATTTCCTAAGTGCTTAAAAATCTTTCCAAAACCCGGTAGATGGTTATTAGTTTTTAAAGAATTCATGGGTTTCGCGATGTTGTTTTCGTGTATTTGGCCTATTTGGACTTTGATGACTCAGATCAATATTGAGAATGTAGTGATAATCCTTATATCACTCATTTCTATGGCAATGTTTACCTGGATGCTAAGCCATGCTAAGGATTCGAAAATATTTATTACTATCGCTATAGTTGGATTAATTTGTTCTGCCGGATATGGACTATTTGCATCCATCGAGAATGATGAGGGTGAAGGAATAATATGGGAAAAATATACGAATGAGAAATTCGATAATGCTATAGCAGAGAAGAGACCAATATTTTTAAATTTCACTGCTTCATGGTGTATAAACTGTCAATTTAATCACCGTGTCTTTAAGGACAAAGAAGTTATCGAAGTATTTAAACGAAACAATATAGCGGCCATGGAATGCGACTGGTCATGCCGGGATGAGGTGGTGACTCAGCTATTGAGGAAGTATGGAGCGGTTGCGGTTCCGCTATACGTTTATCATCCATCAGGATACGCTGGGTTCAGAGTTCTACCAAGCATACTTACGAAGAGTAATGTATTGAATGGAATAAACGGAGAATTTCATGAAAAATAAACAGATATCAATTTTTTGTGTTCTTCTGTTTTTTTTCGTTATAGTTTTCGATCAAGCCACCAAATGGAGCATTCTTGCCTTTTTATCTCCGGGACAAGTCGACTGTGTGTTTCCATCATTCTTTAACCTAGTATTGGTGATGAATTCTGGTACAAGCTTTGGCCTGCTGGCTCCTCATACTGTATCAGAGCTTTACCTACTTATTATATCAACGATATTATGTATATTATTTTTAATTTACCTCTTTTTTAAACTCAAAACGATTTTTGAGAAAGTTTTATGTGTTTTCATTTCTGGTGGAGCAGTTGGAAATTTGATTGATAGGTTTTGTCATGGAGCAGTTGTAGATTTTATTGACTTGCACTATGAAAATTGGCACTGGCCAGCGTTCAATATTGCCGATTCATTTATTTCAGTTGGTGCCATTTCTTTTTTAGTGTATAATTTATTTTTTGTTAAGGAATAATACTCAATAACCTTTGATTATAATCAAAGATTATCTTCATTTGGAAAGTGAATTATTTAGGTTTCATACGTTATCGCGATTAGTGTAAACTATATATGCCTCAAGTTTTTCTGCAAAATTATGAATGGAAACATCTCAGATTTCCCAGGGAGTAGATAATATTACAGTTTCGGGATCGATAAGTCCTTTACACACTTCTCACGATTCGTCCGTTTTTGACATGTTTTGGAATGCAGGATTCATGATCAAGATAGTGATCCTGTCACTAATTATAGCATCCATTTGGTCATGGGCCATCATAATTAGCAAGCATTTAAGATTG
>JAISFY010000037.1 GCA_031263345.1 Holosporales bacterium
CTAAGAATAGTAAGGTTTATCGATTACTACGCAATGCATGTCGACACAAAGATATTAGAGCTCATTATATTGCTCCATTCAATAATAAAATCTTAATTTATGTTGAATCTAAAAACAAAAATGATCTCTATAAACTTTTAATTCCAAGAAAAATGATGTATACTAAAATAATCCCAATAGTCCTGGGATGGGGGATTGCATCATCGATCATCATCCTGATCATCGCCTTTTTGTTTCTCCAAAACCAGATACGCCCCATCAAAAAATTGACTGAAGCTATCGAGCGATTTGGATACGGAGATGAGTCAAACTACGCTTTTAAGCCTGAAGGAGCAAAAGAAATTCGACTCGCTGGTAAGGCTTTTTGCGATATGCAGGTAAATTTTAAAAAACTTATGAATACCAAAATTAGGACACTAGCCGGAATTTCCCACGATCTCAAAACTCCGCTCACTAAAATAAAACTTCAACTTGCAATGATGCCAAAAACACCTGAAATAAACTTCCTGAAAAAAGATGTCGACGATATGATAAAGATCACCGAAAGCTTCACGATGCACGCTGCTCAACAAAATAAAGAAATATTTGTTTATCGTAATCTTAGAAAACTTCTAGATAATCTATCTACAAATTATGTCAATAAAAACTTTAAAATTTACGTTACTGGTGATAATACGATAGAGATTTATATGAAATATACATCTCTTAAACGAGCATTCTGCAATATTATAGGAAATGCTAAAAAATTTAGTACTGAATTAAATATTTGCTTGTCGAAAAATCAAGAACAGAAAATTGAAATAATATTCGAGGATAACGGCCCAGGTATTCATGCTGACTTAATCGATGATATATTTTCCCCATTCATCTCAGGGAATCAAGCAAAAACTCACGGAGATGAGGTTGGAGTTGGGTTAGGCCTGAGCATTGCTCGAGATATCATCACAGAACATGGTGGTGAAATTTCTGTTGAAAATTCTGTAAGGACCGGAGGAGCAAAATTTAGGATAACTATACGGCAAGATTTGTAAGAGACACTAATAATATTGACGTTAATATCATGTGTATCTTCATGAGAGATAAATTTGAATATAGGAAAAGCAATCGACAATAATTACAGATTTATGAAGTTCTTGAATAGAAATTCAAGTTGGTGTAAAGTTTTCTTATAGTTTCGGCGTTTTTTTTGCCTTGGAATTCGCGATGTTTCAGTCGATTCGTAGATTGGTATCCGATTCTCTCCGGCCGTTTGCCGAGGCATCTGATAAGTGTAACCTCCTCGATTCAATTTTAATAGAAACACCATCTGATCCATCTTTCGGAGATATCTACACGAACGCCGCTATGTGTTCTGCGAAGGAGTTAAAAGTAGCACCAAAGGTACTAGCCAGGTCTATTGCAAACTCTTTCGAAAAGTGCACATTCATCGACAAGGTTTCGATTGTCGATCCAGGATTTGTTAATCTCACACTGAAAAACGAGTTTTGGCACAGTGTGATTAACGAAATTCTGAATAAAGGAGAAAAATTTAGTATAACAAATCTAAAAAATGGAGAGGCTATTAACGTCGAGTTCGTATCGGCCAATCCGACGGGACCGCTTCATACTGGGCATGCCCGAAATGCGGTTTTTGGTAGCGCAGCGAGTAACCTTCTCGAGAAAATCGGATACTCCGTAACGCGTGAATTTTACATCAACGATAAAGGCAATCAGATCAAATTTCTTGCCAAATCTCTGTATTTGAGATATCTAGAAATCCTCGGACACGAAATCTCCGAAGCCGATTTCGGGGCCGATATGTACTGTGGGGAATACATTAAAGATCTGGCAAAGCAATTACTAGACACATACCAAAACAAATTCGTTGGCCTAGATGAGCCAGAATGGATTGCTGAACTTAGTAAATTCGCAGTCGAGAAGATGGTTAATGGTATTAAGAACGATCTCAAATCGATCATGGTCACTATGGATAGGTATACCTCCGAGGCTGAAGTATGTCGGCAGAATTTAGTCGAAGAGGCCCTTGAGTTATTATCCAAACGTGGAGATATTTACGAGGGTATCTTACCAAAGCCGAAAGGAATCGAAGACGATGATGAATGGGAAGAGCGCCCGCAGACTCTCTTTAAATCGACTAAATACGGAGATAGTATCGATCGCGCTATTAAGAAAGCGGATGGGACTTGGACATATTTTGCTGGAGATATTGCGTATCACCTCGATAAAATCAGAAGAGGCTACAAGAAATTGGTTACCGTTTTTGGTGCAGATCATGGAGGATACGTCAAAAGACTGAAGGCTGCGGTTTACGCTCTCAGCAATGGTGAAGTAGAACTCGAAGTCAGACTGTATCAGTTAGTGAATTTTCTAGAAAGGGGCAAGCCGATCAGGATGTCCAAGAGGACGGGAAATTTTATAAGGCTAAGGGATGTCATCGATAAGGTCGGAATCGATGTCTCAAGATATATGATGATTTCTAGACACCATGACGTTATGATCGATTTCGATTTCGAAAGAGCGATTGAGTGTTCGATGGAAAATCCTCTGTTTTATATTCAGTATGCATACGCTAGAATCTGCTCTGTCTTTAAACATTACACGGAAGTTTTCGGAGATATTCACGATGATACCCTCCGAGAGTGTGATGTAAGTTCTTTAACGGATCCTTCTGAACTGTCCATGCTGAAAGCCTTGAGCTTCTGGCCAGAGCGCGTTAAAGCTGCTGCTTGCACCATCGAGCCACATAGAGTTCCGATTTGTCTTCAGGAAATTGCCCGTGCATTTCACTCATTGTGGAATTCCGGTAAACAGAACACAGAATTGAGATTTGTATCGACCAATAATAAATCGCTTACTGTCGCCAGGTTGTCTCTTTTATTAGCAACCAAAATAGTCCTAGGAGATGGATTAAAGATCATGGGAATAATCCCAATGTCCGAGATGAGATGAGGTATTATCGATTATGAAACACACTAACCTCAGAGGGAGGAGTAGTAAACAGAGTTACTTGCGATATAACGACGTATTCATGTCTCATGGAAATCCAGCTAATAACAGAAACTACAATAACGAAACTATGCAACGTAGCGAAACGAGGGATAGCTCTTACGCCGACAGACTTCATAGCCGACCACATCAAAATGAGGATGAATATCAACAAGATGATCAATATATGAATCGGTATGACAATGAATACGATGAAATATACGATCAGATGGAAGAAACGTACAATCAGCGCCCGATTAGCCCATACGATCGAGAATACTTCTCGAACGATAATAGTATCCTAAATGAACGGATGATCAAATATCAGAAACGGCAGCTACCTCCGCTCCATCGGTATGGACCTAACAACTCTAGAAGTAACTATCCGGCTCCGCAGATGATGTATTGGGATGAAGATGAGGA
>JAISFY010000040.1 GCA_031263345.1 Holosporales bacterium
CCGCCCCACTGCTGGCCCATTCCCTGCTGTTGTGCATTGTAGTATTGTGCCTGCTGTTGTTGGTATGGGTGAATTTCCATCCCCGGCTGCTGCTGTCCCCGATTTGGTTGCCCGCCCCACTGCTGCGCCCCTATCTGCGGATAGTACTGTCTCTTCTCCCACCCGTTAGATAGTTGCTCTGGTGATCCTAATCTCACGGCCGGTTGATTCCCCTGCGACGCATTGCCAGGATAGCCGTTTGGATATGCAGAGTTACCATGTTGAGGATAATTCTGATTTTGGGGATAATTCTGATTTGGGAATCCAGAATTTGGATTTACTGGATAGCTCGAACCATATGCCCCTCCTCCTGGGTTACTAGTCTGAGGATTTCCTGGATATTGCCCTGAAGGATATTGGAACTGTCCCAGTTCCTGAGCTGCTCGGTGTTTGTTTTTTTCATTTTCAACCTTATTACGTAGAGTCTCATTATTTACATTGAAATACTCCCCCATAAGACTCCTGTACTCTCCTATTAAATTCCTGGCAGCCTTACTTGCATCTCCAACCCCGTTAGAAAAACTATTGATCGCTGTTCCTTGAGATTTCACAGTATATAATACAAGTACCATGATTACGCTTGATGCTATTGACAAGATACGAAGACGATTTCTTAATGAACATATATCCAAATTCATCCTGCCCTCCTGACCGAAGCACTTAACTTCGACTGATCCTACTCCGATTATAAGGGCAAGATATTTAACAGTTTATTAATCAGTTTGTTAATTACTGTTCTTTTACTATTTTTTACTTTTCCTTTATCATTCTTTTCTCATGAAAACACTTACGTTCCTGGTATTCACTTTTTTTCCCTTTATTAAACGCAGCCGTAGGGCGATAATACCCCATGACTCGTGTCCAAACCTCACATACAGTCCTATCTTCGTTTTTAATTTCTATAACACTATCTTGTTTATCCATTAGCTACCTCCTTTTCTCCGAGCACTCTAGATGCTAGTACCATCTGCCGCTTAATTTCTTCATCGCATTTCGGGCAGTACCGATGCTCTCCCTGTAGATACCCATGCTTCGGACAAACCGAAAATGTCGGTGTTATAGTTATATATGGTATCTTATACTTTGTCAAGACTCGCCGGACGAGTTCCTTACAAACTGAGTAGTCTGATATGCGTTCCCCGAGATAGATGTGAACCACAGTCCCTCCCGTGTATTTTCTCTGTAATTCTTCCTGGTGATCGAGTGACTCAAAAAGATCATCTGTATAACCGGCTGGTAATTGAGATGAATTCGTATAATACGGGGATTCCTTCGAGCCAGCCTGGATAATATCCGGATACCTCTTTGCATCCTCTTTCGCAAATCGATACATACATCCCTCCGCAGGAGTCGCCTCTAGGTTGTACAAATGCCCGGTTTCAACTTGAAATTCTATGAGACAACCTCGAATATGGTCTAACACTCTCATCGCAAATTCCTTTCCTTCTGGAGCTGCAATATCGATTACATCATCCGTAAAATTTCGAATCATCTCATTTAGCCCATTAACACCAATTGTCGAGAAATGATTCTTGAAAGTTCCGAGGTACCGCTTTGTAAATGGATATAATCCATATTCCATCAGTCTAGCAACCACCTTCCTCTTAGTTTCCAAGCTATTTTTCGCCAACTTTAAAAGCTCATCTAAATGAATAATTAACCCGGTTTCGTCTTTTTTATGAAGATAACCAAGACGTGCGCAATTTATCGTTACGACCCCGATCGAACCGGTCTGTTCCGCCGACCCGAACAAACTATTTCCTCGCTTTAGTAGTTCTCGTAAATCGAGCTGTAATCTACAACACATCGATCTAATCATATTTGGGCTTAGATCAGAATTTATAAAATTCTGGAAATATGGAATGCCATACTTTGCCGTCATCTCGAATAAAATGTTTACATTCTCTCCGTTCCAATCGAAATTCTTAGAAATGTTATAAGTAGGAATAGGGAACGTAAAAACTCTTCCATTATTGTCCCCTCGGGTCATGACCTCAATATAAGCCCTGTTAATCATATTCATTTCTTCCTGGAGAACGCCGTAAGTAAATTCCATTTCCCTGCCGCCAATTATGGGATGCTCATCCGTAAGGTCCTCCGGGCAAACCCAATCGAATGTAAGATTAGTGAATGGCGTTTGAGTTCCCCATCTCGTCGGAACATTCAAATTGTAGATGAAAGACTGCATCTCCTGATAAACTTGCTCATACGTCAGGTTATCAATTCTAATAAAAGGAGCCATATAAGTATCAAACGAGCTAAACGCCTGCGCACCGGCCCACTCATTTTGCAGGGTCCCTAAGAAATTCACGACCTGGGATAAAGCCGTCGATAAATGTTTCGCCGGTGATGCCTCAGCCTTTCCACTAACACCATTAAATCCTTCCTGAATGAGCATTTTCAAAGACCATCCGGCACAATATCCAGATAACATGTCCAAATCGTGAATATGTACAAAACCATTGATGTGTGCCTCAGATACTTTTGATGTATAAATTCTATTTAGCCAATAGTTTGCGATGACCTTCCCAGATAGATTTAGAATGAGTCCTCCCAGAGAATATCCTAGGTTCGCATTTGCTTTTACCCTCCAATCGAGCTGATCAATGTAATCATCTACGCTCGCAATGGCATTGACGAACGACTGATGCTCTGCCCTCAATTTGGCGTGTTGCTCACGATAAAGAATATAAGCCTTCGCCGTTTCTACGTATCCGTTTTCGATGAGAATCCTCTCAGCTATATCCTGAATATCCTCAATACTCGGGGATGACTTAAGATACCTTTTCGCTAGAACAGATGTTACTTTAAAGGCGAGCATTCTGGCCTCGCTGATACCAAATTCGTCGGTCACACTCCCCGCACCAGCAATCGCCTTCGTTATCTTTTCGGTATCAAACGGAGCAAACGTTCCGTCTCTCTTAATTACAAAATTTAGAATTGTATCATTCGACATTCGCCAACTCCTTGTTTTTTATTAAATTTATGGTGTTGTTAACTCCGTAAAGATGAATAAAAGATCCCAGTTTGGGACCACTTTCAAACCCAAACAGAAAACCGTATAACGTCTTAAACCAGCCCCTCATATCATCTTTGAAAAATCTTTTACCGATCTCGAAAACTTTCGTCTGAAAATCATCAGCATCCGCACGACAATCCATCCTTTCGAGCTCATTTCGCAATTCGGTAATTGCCCTTCTTTGCAAATCATCTGGGACTATGAATTTCCTAGTATTCATAACAAAATCTTTATAATACGTAATCGCAAATTTAACCATCTTTCTAAGGAACCCCATCGTTTCATCAGATTCACTGCTCTCATCAACGTATTTTCTTACGAATTCCATTAAAACATTTTCATCTGCCGTGTTACATGCTTGTACCAAATTTAAAAGCATCGAAAATTTTAAACAATTTGAAAAACGAGGCGGATTTCCATTATGTATGTGAAATACGGGGCTATCCAAAATCTTATTATCATTCCCGGAAGCATAATAAGACCTGACGGAATCTATATAATCATCCATCGCGCTCGGGATGACGTCAAAATACAGGCGTTTTGCACGTTTTGGAGATTGGTACATATAGTATGCCAGACTTTCGGGTGAAGCATACTTCAACCACTCATCCATCGAAAGGCCATTCCCTTTAGATTTAGAAATCTTCTTTCCACCTTCGTCGAGGAAGAGTTCGTACGTCAAGTTTTCTGGTGGCCTCCCTCCAATAATTTTGCAAATCTTCGATGATAGTTTGAATGAATCGATAAGATCTTTTCCATTCATCTCATAATCCACTCCGAGGGCAGCCCAACGCATCCCCCAATCGGCTTTCCACTGCAACTTACAGTAGCCATCGAGAATTGAAATTTCTTCGAGATTTCCGGTCTCTGGATCCTCGTACACTATCGTACACCTATTCGGATGCATCTCAATGATTGGAACCTGTAAAACCTTCCCAGTTTTCGGACAAATTGGAAGAAATGGGCTATATGTTTTTTGACGCTCCTCTCGTAATGAAGGCAACATAATATTCATAATTTCTTCGTAATGTATTAATATTTTTGAGAGATACTCGTTAAAAACTCCAGATTTATACATTTCTGTTGAACTTTTAAATTCATACTCGAATTCAAACGAATCGAGAAATCTTCGCAACATTGCATTATTGTGGTGGGCAAAGCTCTCATATTGACCAAATGGATCCGGAACGGAAGTTAGCGGTTTTTCCAGATGAGCTTCGAGTTGCTCACTATTCGGCACATTTGCTGGGACCTTTCGCAACCCATCCATATCATCCGAAAAAACGAATAATTTTGCCGGATTATTGGACAATCTCCTAAATGCCCGCATGACCAATGTTGTTCTTAGAACTTCACCAAATGTACCGATATGAGGCAATCCAGACGGCCCATACCCAGTCTCTAAGACTACGCAATCCTTACCAGCTAAAGTCTTAAGTCGTTCGATAATTTTCCTAGCCTCTTCAAATGGCCAAGACTTTGCATTACTAAAATGATTATCAGAAAACATACGGTATTCCCAGCTATTCGATAGATAAAAACTTATAAAAACGATAACTCATGATAGCACTTCTCCTGCCCAATTAAAACGTCTGTGTTGTTAGGCTTCGTTATGGAAAATTTCAACGAAACCAGACCATTGTGCAAGCAAAGTACATAAACGGTAAATACTTGAAAAATTTTCCTCACGAGACCTAGTATCTTTTATTCCATCCAAGCCCACATCCCAGTGAATTTTTTCCAGATAAATCTAATGCTAGCTTAGCTTTTTTAGTAAGTTGCTTTTCTACCACCACTTTAGTCGTATCTTTTCCAACTCCCTGATCAATTGATATTTTCATTGTTCCTATGCTCTTCCCAACACTCACCGATGACCTCTCACCCGATACCGCATCTGTACTCTTTTTGATTTCTAACGCATCTATGCCGAATACTGATTGAAGTTTATCGACAATATCAAATCCTCCATTGTTGGATAATTTTCCCATCATTGAAAATAAAATGAGAGCTTCTCCAGTCGAAATTTCGGAAGATCTTTTATTGAACAGTAGATACGAAAGAATATCAACATTCGATACATACGGTTTTGAAAAAAACGTAACCCTCGCTCCATCTGCATTTTGAATAAACTTGGCCCCAACCTTAATATTATCCAGACTTTTTACGGCAGAAACTTGGACATTAATCACATCAGGCTGAGAACTATCAGTCCAAATTTTCCCATCTTTTAAATTAAATTTTTGCCCGGAAACTTTTACGAATCCTTTTGTCATCGTAATCTCTGCTTGATACTTAGGCTCCGAGGTATCACCAAAAACTGAAGCTCCCCCATCCCAACGGCTATTTATCCCGAATTCGGATACCATCTCTAATCCGTTTTTGAAAGTAAACTTGATGTCTATAGGCCACTGTATTAAAACATTTTTCTTCTGATTTTTCGTGCCAGATTGTTTCTTCGGTTCGATGATTTCCATCGATCTGGAAGATTTTGTTATTAATCTCGAAACGTCCACTTTGGTATCTTTTGAGTATAAATCACCGGATATCTGGAGACTCCGTAATATATCGCCTTTCGCTGTAATTTTCCCATTTAACTTTCCGTAGAGCTCATTGAGTTCGACAATATTAAAATCATGGAAATCGACAGAAACATCTGTGTCTAATTTATCTTTGCTGAAGACGATCTTTCCGCCACCCGTTATCGTTCCACGAGGTGTTCCATCATCCGTTGCGTATATCTTATTAATTATAATACAATTGTTCCTAATGGTAGCCAATATCGTACCGCCCTTAATGAAAGTACTGCATTTCGGATTCATATATGCCAAATTCTTTAGTACCAGACTCCCGGAAAAAACTGGCTGCGATATAATTCCAGCAACATCAATATCATACTTCAGATGACCATCGGCAAACTGTCGATTACCTACTCCATAATTTTGCATCATAAACTCTCCACGAGCTTTTGCCTTAATAATGCTTTTCGAAGACGGGATCCAGTTTTCTATCACTAGCTTACAGTCGATAGTGCTCCATTTTTTCAGAAGATTGTATCGCAATGTAGCAGCAATACCATTTTCCCGCCAAGTAGCACGTATATCAAGAACTGGCATTTTTATTTCTCCGAGATCCCAATCATGTAATTTGGCCGTAAAATATCCAGTGCCATTTGCGTAAGTTCCTTTCCCATCTATCACCCCTGCACCCATTCCCTGCCACCTCAGAATCTCCGATAAAAGAACATTTTTAATTTCTATCTGTCCAATCGAAATCGTTTCTGAAAATAGATCTACATCTTTTATATCGATACTACCATCCTTTATTAGTATTTGTATTTTCGGAATAATATCACCGATTCGCAGTATAAATGGTTTAAACGCAATTTTATCATTAAAAAGCATCTCATTGATCCAAAGTAATTTATTCGATATATCAAAATCCAAATCGACAAAGAGACCGATATTTTTCGCATATGTCTTGGCCTTTATTTGCCCGTTCGTCATAGATAATTGACATGATAATTTCTGATTATATTCTGGTAGATCTATAATACCGTTTACGAAGTTACCAGAATAGACTCCATCAAATGAAAATACTCCGTGGAGCTTGAATCGGCAACTTAAGCTTAAATGCTGATCGTGTAACCCATACATTACATCTATCCAGAAATCTGAGCTAGCCAGATTGAGAATAATATTCGAATTCTGAACTTTGATATGTGTTTCATAGGTTTTTTCGTTAATCACGCAATTAAAAACCCGAATACCTAAGGCGTTATCCAGTAAAAAAGAAATATCTCGAATCTTTAAGCCATTAAACTCCAATTCATCGATCGTAGCCCTTTTCACGACTTTCTGACAAGCTATCTGGAAAATTTTTTGAACATCGGAAAAGTCGGGCCCCTGAACGTTATTAGAAATTACAGTCATTTTGCCAATTTTGATATTACGAACATGGGTCATTTTTTTGCTGAGAAGAACGGTAATATTTGATATATCAATATCAGGTATCGAACGGCTCTCTACGAACTTAATTTGAAGTCGATCAATTGAGAAAGAAAACGGGAAAAATCCAGTCGAATTGACTATAACAACTTCGATTCCTTTACCAACTATCATATTGACTAATACATTCTGAATTTTAGCATTTTGTAACAATAAGACGATTAAAGTAAAGATAATGGCTATCCAAAAAGCAACTTTTAATGCTCTCCTAATCAGGAACCGAATAACCACACAACGCCTCCAAATACTGCACTTGATCGGCGATGGATCGTATGCCATCCTTCCAGAATTCTATCTGTAGAGGGTTAAGGTTAAATTCGGCTGCGGCAACATCGTATCTGTCGATACCGCCACGGGACAACATTCGAATATACTTTTCGATAAACTGTTTGCCAAGAGCTTGCCATCTATTGAACAGTGCATTTACGAAAATTTCCCCGAAGGCATATGCATAGACATAAAATGGAGCATGAAAAAAATGTGAAATATATCCCCAGTAATAAGATATACAATCGTCGATGTGCACGCATTCACCGAGACATTCTCTCTGAGTTTCGATGAATACCTTCGACAATACTCGTGTTGAAAAAACTTCTCCATTCCTCCCGATTTCATGCGCCATTCTCTCAAATTTGAAAAATGCAATTTGTCGAATGACAGTGTTTATAGTATTGTCTAGCCTAAAACAAAGAAGATCTATCTTTTCTAAGTCATTCGAAGAAGATGCGAAAATTTTCTCGAATAGAAGCTTTTCGGCGAATAGGGAAGCTACCTCTGATAGAGTTATCGGCGTAGCCGCAAGGATGGGACCGTTCGAGTTACTCAACGTCTGGTGAATTCCATGACCAAGTTCGTGGATCATAGTAAATACATCCCTTATTCCGTCGAAATAGTTTAAAAGGATGTATGGATGTACATCTGAAGAACATCCGTGCGAAAAAGCTCCTGATGTTTTTCCCTCTCTTGGATAGACGTCGATCCATCCTTTCGAAATGAAATCATTCGCTATCTTTTCGAAAATTTCAGAAAAAGAACCGAGGGTTTCCAAAACGAGTCGAGTCGCCTCACGGTATTCAAATCTTCTTTCAAGAAATCCACTGCGATTAATTTGAACATTACGATCCCAGTACTCTAATTTCTTTTTTTTCAGAAGGCGCGCCTTTAATGCATAATATTTATGAGATATATTTTTATATTGCTCGATAACAGAATCAGTTAAAAAATCCACAACTTGTTGTTCAATATTATTTGCCAAATGCCTAAAAGATTCCGGTTTATCATACCTCCTCAATCTATCTTCCGTCGATCGATCCAGAAGGATACTGCCATATATATGATTTATGTAAAAACCGTTCTCATCGAGCTTGGCGCTGATTATTCTCGATGCCTTCTCTCTTACTTCGGATTTTACAGAATAATTGGCTATTTCCAAAATCTCTGGAAGCTTCTTCGTCTCACCATCGAATAAGAACTCCATCCGAGCCAAAAATTCGTCGTATAAGCGTATCCATGAATCGTTGGAAGTCAATCGCTTCTGAAGAAGGGCCTCCTCCGTCTCGTCGAGTAGCATGTGATCTTTGTACTTAAAACAGTCAAGTAGCCACGACTCATACTCTTTAAGTAAATGGTTGCTCTCACACTCATTCCTGATGGCCGCCTCATCAAGCTCAGGTATCGCATTCTTGAAGAACACCACCTGAGACTCGATTTTAGCAATCGATTCGACGATGCGTCTGTAAAATGATAGCGAGTTGTCATCATTTAAATTAATCTGAAGGTGCAAAAAGGCATACGATTCTAGACGTAGAACGAGCCCGATAATTTTTTCATATGCCAGTATAGCACCGTACAGATTTTCTGTGGAAATGCATCCCTTATAAGAATCTCTAAACTTTACAGTGAGAGCTTCAGCCGTATCCAGATCTGCAACTAAACGCTGATCATCTGGCGCTCCATATATATCCTCTAAACCCCAGATCGTACGCATCTCTGCTTTATTTTTGTTTACGAAAGCGGCTCGACACCGACGTAAGTTCTATCGTCCTTGCCATGCTTGAAGAAAACGGTCCCATCGATTAAAGAATAGATCGTGTGGTCTCGTCCAAGACCGACATTATTACAGACTCTATATTTCGTCCCCCTCTGTCGCACGATAATCGATCCGGCCAAAACAAACTCGCCCCCGAATCTTTTGACTCCAAGCCGTCGCCCAATCGAATCCCTTCCATTTCTAGAACTCCCTCCCCCCTTTTTTGTTGCCATTTGCTCATGCTCCTTTGGATAAAGAAATATCGATAACCTTCAGGACAGTCATCGGCTGCCGATGTCCATTTTTCCTTCTCGAATTGTGGCGTCTACGCTTTTTGAAAACGATAATTTTATCATTCTTGACGTGCTTGATGACCTCAACACTAATGGAGGCTCCAGCGATGAAAGGAGATCCAATCGTAATGACATCCTTATCAGAAATCATGAGGATGTCGGTCATAGAGAGAACATGGGATAGATCCCGATCAATCTTTTCGACCTTAATACAATCCCCGGGCTTCACGCGATACTGCTTTCCACCACTCTTGACTACAGCAAACATAATTCAACAAAAAAAAAGAAAAAAACGCCGATAGCGCTCATGCACGGGCAGGATATCACGCTCCATTAACGTGTGTCAATGTTCCGTTCTTTTCAAACCCGGATAAATCGGAAAGTGCAGTACAGGTGATCCATAGAGGTACCAAGACTAATATTAAACTACGACAATAGACTTCCTCCCAACCCCTCCACAATCAGGTTCCTGCTGCGTCGATCCGGTGCTCGAATGCTTGTATACCTCCTTGTACACTGTGCTTCTCCGCTCCGTGTCTCCTAGCAATAACTCTGATTCTGGTAGTTTGGAAAGAAATTTAATGAACACCACCATCAACTTCTAAAACTGGAATACTAACACCAATTCGCTATTAAGAAATCTAAATCAACCATCAGCAGGTAATTCGAGTCTCTTCCTCTCCGCTATCCTCGTCCTCTTACCCGTTCGATCCCTCAGGTAATACAACTTCGCCCGCCGGACTCTCCCGTGCTTAGTGACTTCAATCTGTATGTTCGGAGAATATAAATGAAATAGCCTCTCAACTCCCTCGCCATTAGAAATCTTTCGAACCTTAAACGACGAACTGATACTACGGTTCTTCTTAGCAATAACGACGCCCTCAAATGATTGCATCCTCTCCCTCGTTCCCTCAACAACCTTAATCAAAACCTTCACCGAATCACCAGCTCGGAAACCAGGAACCCGCCTCTCAGCCGTTAACTTTGAGATTTGCTCCGCATTTATCTGTTCTATCAAATTCATCGTCCCACAACGCCACAAACCGAAATGGACTAACTTCCATTCCGTTTATAACGCTCCCACAAATCCTGGCGCAACTTCTTCGTCAATTCTTCCGACCGCGCCAACTTCCACCGTTCGATTTCTCCGTGATTCCCGGATAATAAGACGGACGGAACACTCTCGCCATTCCATTCACGGGGTTTAGTATATTGCGGGTACTCCAGAAGATCAACAGAAAAACTCTCGGTTTGGGTCGAGGATTCATTATGCATTATCCCAGGAATTTGCCTCAAGCAAGCATCGATGATACACATCGCCGGTAACTCACCCCCAAACAGGACGAAATCCCCGACGCTAACCTCATTCATATCATGGTTTTTTCCCCAGAAATCGATGACACGCTGATCGATACCCTCGTATCGACCGCAAAGAATGATGAGCTCATCCGCCTCCTCCTCTATAAATTCACGCACCATGGCCTGTGAAAAAGGTATTCCCCTGGGCGACATAAATAAAATCTTTTGCCTACGCCCGGAAGGGTGTAACATTAGCGCATGCAATAATGCATCGTGAACTACATCCGGTTTCATAATCATACCGGCTCCTCCTCCGCACGGCGAATCATCCACCTTCCTGTGCTTATCAACTGCGAAATCACGGATATCGACAATATGCAGTTCCCATAACTTCCCCAGTCCTTTGCCACTGAGTCCATATGCTAGTGGCCCAGGAAACATTTCAGGGAAAATCGTGACGACCGTTACCGAGAACACTTCTCTCCGACCGCATTTTTTGATGATTTCCTGAGATTCTCTTCAATCCTGATCAATTGATTATATTTTTCAACTCTCTCGCCTCTGGCTGGAGCTCCGGTTTTGATGTATTCGGCCGAAACAGCGACGGCCAAATCGGAGATCGTCGAATCACACGTCTCGCCAGATCTGTGAGAAATTATAACTCGTAATCCATTGCGTTGCGCTAGAGATACCGTCTCAATGGTTTCAGTTAGAGTTCCAATTTGGTTCGGCTTAATGAGGATAGCATTCGCGGCTACTTTGTCGATTCCTTTTATCAATCTCCTTTTGTTCGTAACAAACAGATCATCTCCGACGATCTGAATACTTTTCCCTAAACGTGTTGTCATTTCAGTAAACCCATCCCAATCTTCCTCAAATAATGGATCCTCAATCGAAATGATAGGATAATTTTTTACGAGATTTTCATAATATTCTATCATCTCGCGATTATCTTTTGTCGTCCCTTCAAGATGATATCGTCCATCTTTAAAAAGTTCTGAGGCGGCAACATCCAAGGCGAGATTGACATCTACTCCCGGAGAGTATCCACAATTCTCGATGGCCTGCATAATCAAATCCAAAGCTTCCCGCGTGGATGTCAAGTTCGGAGCTACCCCTCCCTCGTCTCCTATATTCGAGTTTAGTCCATTAGCCTTCAATGTCCTTTTGAGATTATGATATATGCTAGTGCATATCTCTAAATACACCATGAACGACTCTTCCTTAGCGGGAACTAACATAAACTCCTGTATATCAACTCTGTTATCGGCATGTGCACCTCCATTTAATATATTCATCATTGGGCGAGGTAATTTATTCGATCCTATGATTCCCGATATGTATCTATAGAGCGGCATCTCGAAATAACCGGCAGCAGCTCGGCAAACCGCCAGACTTACAGAAAGAATCGCATTGGCTCCGAGGGCTGCCTTATTATCGGTTCCATCGAGCTCGATCAAAACGGAATCGATCTGCTCTTGATTGATTGACTCGAGCCCTACCAACATTGAGGCAATACATCCGTTTACGTTTTCGACGGCTCGTTTTACTCCCTTTCCGGAGAAACGGCTACCTCCATCTCTCAGCTCGACGGCCTCAAATGACCCAGTCGAAGCACCAGACGGAATCGAAGCTATTCCTTTAACTCCACATTCCAAGATTACCTCAGTCTCAATCGTCGGAAATCCACGAGAATCAATAATTTCCCTGGCTCTAATATCTTTAATTAAACTCATAGCTCGATTGCAGATCATGCTTTGTTAACAATACGAATCGGATTATAGCAGTCTAATTATCATAAAGGCTAGAAAGACATCTCAAAAAAAACACCAACTATCTGATCTTCAAGGTGCCAAGGGCTAGTATACCTAAAACGATCGATATAATCCAGAATCGGAACACTACCATCGATTCGGACCATCCTTTCTTTTCAAAGTGATGATGAATGGGGGCCATTAGGAATATCCTTCGCTGGGTCATTTTATAAAACCCAACTTGTAGAATCACAGATATCGTTTCCAGAACGAAGATGCCACCAACTATTGCATAGATCATCTCATGTTTTGATAAAACCGCTACAAATCCCAGAGCTGCGCCAATAGAAATCGATCCCGTATCTCCCATAAAAATTTTTGCTGGTGGAGCGTTAAACCACATAAAACCCAGACTTGCCCCAACTAATGCGCTCAAAAAGACGCAAACTTCTGCCAAGCCTGGAACATAAGTAATGTATAGGTAATCTGCAAAGGGAACGTTACCACCCAAATAACTTATAACCGCTAAACATATTGATGACATTATAGTCGGGCCCATCGCGAGACCATCAAGACCGTCTGTTAGGTTGACGGCATTGGAACTTCCGATCGTGACGAACATGGCCCAAAGGATGAATAGACTCCCGAGTTCAATGCTACAATGCTTAAAAATTGGGAAAAAAACGGAAGTAGCCCCCTCATAATTAGAAATTTGTACTGCAAAATACCAGCACACTAATGCCACAACAGATTGCAGAAATAGCTTTTTTTTCCCAGAAATTCCGTGATAGTCTTTTGTCCTTAATTTACAAGTATCATCAATCGCTCCAATCGCTCCGAATCCAATTAAAACGCCCAGGCAAAGCCATACCTTCGCGCTTTCTAGATCTCCCCACAATAGAGTTCCCAACAGAATCGAAGCCAGTATCATAGTCCCTCCCATCGTCGGGATTCCCTTTTTAGATTCGAGATGAGACTTTGGGCCATCCTCGCGAATCGGTTGCCCATCCATCTGATTTTTTTTTAGAATATGTATGATCTTGTGCCCAAACAGAAGAAGAGCGATAAACGATGTGAAAAAAGCGCAAATTGACCTAAAAGTAATGTACTTAAAGATATGACAAAATGAAAAGTCTGAACCGTAAAATTTATAAATAAAATTATAAAACATTTGATTTGTTTAAAAAGATATTAAATAATTGAATGCTCATGTGAAATTCTATCAAAGATACTCCATGTTAACAAGTCGCGAAAAAGGAAGCTATCAGCTGAGTCCCTGAGATCGCGGTCAGGAGATTCCTTCGATTGCCCATGCTATACTTGCCTCACGCCGATCCATTACTGAGTAACGAATCTCTATCGTCGGATAATTACCCTCTAAATTTCTAGCAATGAATACTTCGCAATCTTGCGATTGCTGAAAAATACTGAGAATATACTCTGAACTCTTGTGATTTATCAATATGCTCTGCGAGTGTATTTCTTTTGTAATCGTTTGGTGATCGAAGACAAACCTAGGAAATGCTTGAAAGGGATCAGATGCACGAATAAAGTCCCTACCTCTTACCCCTTCCGTGCTAAGGTTAATCGTGATTTCTCTTTGCATATCAAAATTAAAGTAACGGCTTTTTTGTTGAACCTCACCGACGAAATGTAGTTCCCCCCTTTCGTGTTTGATTTTAGAAAAATATTTTGCATTTTCTCTGATTTTAATACGAAACCCATTAAGCAATACTGTAATATCGGCTCTATTAATCATTCTATTCAAACCAAAACTTGCTTCAAAATCAAAAATATTAAGACCTGGCTCTAATGGGGTACTAAATCGAGACCTTATGCAGCAAGGTTTGGTATTAACTATTAAAACGATCTTCTTCGTAGATAACCTCGTAAATCCCGAAATCGTAATCGGTCCACTATTTTTTGATTCGACGACGGAAAGGGCTGTATCGATCATTTGCCGAGTAGGAGCTAACCCAGAATTTAATAAAGGTCCATCTCCTACGTGCCCAGAAATTTCTCCGTCTCCAAGTCTCAAAAATCTAATACATGCCGCCATCCTACCCAAGCAATCAATAAAAACTCTATTGGGTAGTTCGATTCCAGAGTTCTTAAAAATAAATCTTATTTCGATAAGACTCTTAAACATATTAAAGTGATCGTTCGGATTACGGTTTATTATCATTCCTGAAGAATCGAGCGAACTCTCAGTAATCCCGGTAATTTCTTTAATGATTCGCCTGATCTTAACGAATTGAGTATTTCTCATTGAGCAAAGGCATGCTACAATCGCCTTTAGTGCGATTAAGCGCGCTTGTGGATTCAACTCAGCCTTGTAGCATCTCCAAAGATGAGAAAATTGCTCCGCTATTGATGATAGGATGATTTTCTGGAACGAATCGTTAGAGCCGGATGCGAAAAAGGAGTAAGAAAACATCCAATTGATAAGACGCTCTCCGACAATCGGAAGTGCCCAGCTACTTTGATGTAACCAAAAACCCTTCATCTTCCGGTAATTATTTATAAAGATCAGTATAAGATCGCGGGTGAGCCTCATACTTCCGTTGCCACCAACTGCCTGAAGATGCCGGATCCATTCAAAATTATAAGCATACTCATTGCCCATATTATTAATTAGGTTTTCCATCAGATCCAATGAAAATCCAGGTTTATTGGAAATGCTATTAAGAATATCCTTCCCGATTGCTGAGTTCCCAGACCAAGGATCAGTCAGAAATTTATTTGGATTTAAAGTATTATCGCGTTTTTCAAGAGAAAATCTGTAGAAAATACTATTCTGCATAATGCCGATTTTATGAGAGTAGTATGCTTCTATGAACTTTTTTAACATGACATAAAACGATAGCACTACACGAACGATAGTATACACCCGCCTCGCTCATGAATACCTAGCCACTAATAGCGGGTTTAAAAAAAGTTTTGGGAAAAACCGGACTACTTCTTCTCGGAGATGAAGGGGCTATAATCTCCTCGCGGATTCCAAAAAGTCCAGCCTTTAAGTCCGGCTTCGGTGACAGCTAAACTTTGATCAATGACCTGTTTTCGCGAATAAATCATATACACTTTCTCTGGAAGCCAGTTCGCCGTAAAAGCCTGTAACCACGGCCTGATGATTGCGCGCGCTTCCGGATCTCGTTTTATAGCCGCAATGGCTAGATTCATCGTAACCTTAACAATGTGATACGGATTATGATCAGGATATTTAATACCAAATGATTCTCTTGGCCAGTGCGACGGATAAATCATCGGACATATGTAGTCCACTTTTCGTGCGATATGACCCCAGTCCTGCCCAATATTTGCAGCGCCAACAATCGTATCCTCTCCCAATGATCCTGGGATAATACACCCAAACACATCAACAGAAATTTTTACTCCCAATGGATGCAGTATTTGGACAGCATAATCTAAGAATCTGTTAATAATTTCTGATTTAGAAATGGATTTAGATTGTGGGCCTAAATCTACGTTTGGATTTTTGTATGGCGAGAATCTGATATAATCGAACTGAATTTCGTCAAATCCAACTTTAGCGGCAGCCTTAGCAACCTGGATAATATAATCCCACACGTTTTTAGCAGGATTATTCATGTTGTATGGGTTCAACCATGAGGACTTTTCTTTATCTACTACAACCGAGCCATCCTTATTTTTAATCGCAAAATCGGGGAATCTCAGGACTGCATAATGATCTCTAAACGTAACTATTCGAGCAATCGTGTAGATCCCATGGTTTCGTAGGGTCTCGATGACCTTCTTAATATTACGTACTCTGATGTTTTTCTTGTATATTGGTGGTAAATCCAAATCACAGGTTATATTGCCAAATTCATCCTTAACGTCTATCACGACCGCATTGATGCCGAGGCTCTGCGCGGATTTGACTAGCGCTAGAATGTTATTGGAGGTTCCAGCATAAATTCCTCGGATAGGTTTATCGCCAGTAATAGGGTTGGGTGAAACTAGCCCCTTCTGAGGGGCAGCAATATTATCTCGATCTCCAATGTAAACCTCTCGAACTGGTGTATTACTGGTAACTGACTCTGGTAGAGTCTCCTTTTTTTGAAGATCTTTAATGCCATCGCATGATGTAAACAGTGCTAGCGATAGCATCAGAATGAAACGAATCACTCCTCCCTTAAGAGCAATAAAATTACACATCAGCAAATACGCGTGATAACAACATAATTTCAACGTCCGAAATCTTACAGTAAAGTCGGTATAAAAGTATAGGATTTTAACGCTAGCTGAGGCAAAAAAAATGATAAACTTAGTGTCGTTATCCTTTCATTCGATGAGAATTGTGTGATATTGTCTCATCGTGTCTCAGAATGTTAAAATTAGATTACGAAATGAAGAACAATTTAACGATATCTGCAGCACGAAAAGGGCTCGCGTCCGGAGAATTCAGCTCCTTCGAGTTGACAAAGTATTATCTCGATAAGATAGAGCAGAATGTAGATTTGAATGCATTCGTCACGATCGATCGAGAAAAGAGTCTGCTTGCCGCACAAAAAGCGGATAAAGAGATTGCTGGCGGGACTGATCTTCCTCTTTTAGGGATTCCGATTGCCATCAAAGATCTGTTTTGTACGAATGGCATCAGAACGACGGCTTGCTCAAAAATGCTTTATGATTTCGTTCCGAGGTATGAATCGACGGTTACTCAAAATCTATTAAATGATGGGGCCGTTTTTCTTGGCAAAACGAACATGGACGAGTTTGCAATGGGGTCAGCAAATATTACGAGTTGCTTTGGCCCTTGTTTCTTACCATTCAGAAAAAAGTCCAATCCTACAAGTAAATTGGTACCAGGAGGGTCTTCGGGAGGGTCTGCATCGTCCGTCGCCTCTGACCTTTGTGTAGCCGCGACGGCTTCTGATACCGGTGGATCGATTCGGCAACCGGCCTCTTTTTCAGGTCTCGTAGGAATCAAGCCCACTTACGGTCTCTGCTCGCGATGGGGAATGATATCCTTCGCCTCCTCTTTCGATCAGGCGGGCCCAATCACGAAAACCGTTGAGGATGCAGGAATCATGCTAAAATCGATGGCTGGGTTCGATCCGAAGGACTCGACTTCAGCAAATACCAATATTCCCGATTACCAAAAGTGTTTGGGACGGCCGATTAAAGGTCTAAAGATTGGCATCGTAGCCGAATTTATGGACGGTCTTTCTCAAGAAAACCTGGAATTGATCGAGAGGGCTTGTAGTTGGCTCAAGGACAATGGGTGTGAAATTATCGATTTGTCGCTTAGGACTATCCCATACGCTCTACCAGCCTATTATATCATAGCGCCTGCTGAAGCCTCCTCTAATCTCGCTAGATACGATGGGGTAAGATATGGATATCGGGCTGATGGGTGTAAGACCGTCGATGAACTCTTCGTAAAATCTAGGTCTGAGGGGTTTGGGGAAGAAGTAAAACGACGTATTATGACCGGGACTTATGTACTATCCGCCGGCTGTTATGACGCTTACTATTTGAAGGCTTTGAAGATCAGGGAAATAATCAACATCGATTTACAAACTAATGCATTTTCAAAGGTTGACGCCATTCTATTGATAACGACCACGAGGACAGCATTTAGCATAGAAGAATCCAATAATATGACTCCCATCGAAATGTATCTATCTGATGTTTTTACTGTAACTGCAAACATAGCCGGTTTACCAGGAATTTCGATTCCGGTCGGATTATCTGATGATGGACTACCAATGGGGGTTCAGTTGATCGGGAATAAATTTCAGGAAGAAATCCTGTTTAGGATTGCTTACGTTCTTGAAAAATGCGCAAATTTCAGAGAATTAAAAAAATCTATATTGGTGGAGGATACAGTCTACAATGAATAAATTAGCTTTGCGTCGTATAGAAAACTATCACTTTACCGAAGATCAGCGCAGAAATCTTCAAACATCAGGAGCGGCCGGTTTTCGCAACGATGGATGGGAGATCGTTATCGGGCTTGAAGTTCATGCACAGATTTCTACCAAATCGAAGCTATTTAGCGAGAGTCCGACCGATTTTGGATCAGATCCGAATTCGCAGGTCTCATTTTACGATGCCGCCATGCCAGGAACGTTACCAGTTCTGAATGGAGCGGCCGTCGATTTAGCGATAAAGACCGGTCTTAGTATCAATGGGACAATCAATAAAATATCACAATTCGATAGAAAAAATTATTTTTATCCAGATCTCCCTGCCGGATATCAAATATCACAACTATATTTCCCGATCATTTCCAATGGCTATATCGATATCGAGCTTGCCGATACTACCCGGTCCCTGAAGCGCATCAATATCGAGAGAATTCATATCGAACAGGATGCTGGTAAAAGCAACCACGATTTATCGGCAGACTTTTCGTATATCGATTTGAATAGAGCTGGCATTCCACTCATGGAGATCGTTTCTAAGCCAGATATGAGATCATCGACCGAAGCAATACAATACGTCAAAAAGCTGCGGACAATCCTTCGGTACATCGAGACGTGTGACTGCAATATGGAGAAAGGGAACCTTAGAATAGATGCCAACATTTCGATTAGGAAATCTGGAGATCCACTTGGAAATCGAGTTGAAATCAAGAACATTAACTCCATCAAATTTCTAGGACAGGCCCTGGATTACGAAGCAGAACGCCAAATCGCTGCTAGAGAACATGGAGAGGAAGTAGCTCAGGAAACGAGATTATTTGATGCAGGAGCTGGAATGACACGTTCGATGAGAATCAAAGAAAATTTTGCGGATTACCGATATTTCCCAGATCCAGATCTAAAACATCTAGTTCTAACGGATGAGAGAATCGATAAAATTAGAAGAGAATTACCAGAGCTACCAGACGCCAAGAAGGCTAGATTCGTTGAAAAATACGATCTATCTGAATCGGATGCTACCGTTTTAACTGAAGATAGAATAATGGCCCAGTATTTTGAGAAGGCAGTTACAGCTTCCAAATTCAAAGGATCCTCTAAATTGATTGCAAATTGGGTAATTGGAGAATTGTTTGCTTTTTTGAATAAAACTGGGCAGAATATTTATGATATTAAGTTCCCGATCGAATATATCGGTGAGCTGGTTGATCTCATCCTCGATAAGACAATTTCAGGTAACATCGCAAAATCTGTTTTCGCCAAGATGGTAGAAATTAATGAAAGTCCTTCAAAAATAGTTGCAGATCAGGGATTAGCTCAGATTCGTGATGACTCATTAATTAAAACAATTGCAGAAGACATCATCAAAAATAACCCGAATCAGGTCGCTGAATATAAATCAGGGAAAAAACAGCTATTTGGATTTTTCGTAGGGCAATGCATGAAAGCTCTACAAGGTAAGGGAAATCCGGAAATGATCAATGAAATCCTGAAGGCAATGCTAGATTAATTTTTAGAGAATTTTCAGCTAAAGATAGATGAAAGGCTATCACTTAACTATAATAGACAAGAAATATACCAAGGCAGTCTATCAAACGATTACGTAAGATTGCTGGATGAAATATCGCTGTATTGCCTTACATCTTATCGTAAATTTTTTCATGAGGCGGCCCTGGAGATAGGTCGAATCACGATTGATATCAGCCCACCATGATGATAGAATACGATTTTAAATCGAATGTACCCAATCTACATTTATGCGCTGCACGGATAGATTATTCGCGGCTCTGAGAGAGGCCATTCCCGGAGCCGTATGGGCCGTTGGATTTGCATCTCTTTTGGCCAATGTGTCGACTTCAGTAGCATTCGCCGGATCAGCATTGTATCTCAAGACGGTCCTCGGAGTATCGGTCGCAACTATCGGTATGTTAGAGGCTTTGGTAGAAGCTGTCGCTTATGGAGTAAGGATATTTTCTGGAGTTTTGAGTGATTACCTTCGAAAACGAAAAGCGTTCTTAATCTTGGGATTTGCTATGCTTGCTGTCGCGAAACCTATTCTTGCCCTATCCAGATCCTTCGGAGAGGTTCTTATCGCGAGGGCAACCGATAGGATTGGGAATGGAATTCAGGCGTCTCCTCGGGAGGCACTGATTAGTGATCTTGCCCAAAAAGAACATAAAGGAGCTTGTTTTGGTCTAAGGCAATCCTTGGCCGTTATCGGCTCTACCCTTGGAGGGCTGTTCGGAATTGTCGTTATGCAGATGACAAATAACAATTTTAAGATTATGTTTATGCTAGCTGGGCTACCGGCCATTGCCTCCGTTTTGATCCTAATTTTCTTTGTACACGAAAAAATCGATTCCAAAAAACGCAAAAGAGAAAAACGAAAAATCAGAATACATGATCTAAAATTGCTAGGCAAAAAATTCTGGTTATTGATGATCATCGTAATCGCTACTATGTCAGCTCGATTCAGCGAAGTCTTTATATCATTATTCGCTTATAGTAGTTTTGGAATGGATGTATCGTACTGCACATCCGTGACAGTTGTCTATAACCTACTATCCGTTTTCGTATCATATCCGATGGGGAAATTGTCCGATCGGATGAGTCGGACGGCCATTCTATTTATCGGAATAATTTTCCTTGCCATGGCGCACTTAGCAATCGGATTCGCACACAGTCTAACTATGGTTTTCATAGGAACAATTTTTTGGGGAATTCAGAGAGGAATAACGGAGGCCATGTTTGCTACCTTAGTATCCGATTATATCCCAAAAGATCTACGTGGGACTGGATTTGGAGCGTACTATCTCATCGTTTCCGGATCGACAGCAGGTGCGAGCGCCATGGCCGGTATTATATCTCAATCACTCGGTGAAGGGGCTGCCTTTCTTGTGGGGGCGTGCATTTGCTGTTTCGCTCTCGTTTTGTTTCTATTTTTCAGGAAGCCCTTGTCCATCTGACTTGATTATGTTTGCCGCCATCCGAATTGCGAAGTATATTGCGATTGAAAACAAGAAAAATCTCAGTTGTCCAAATACTATTCTCAATTGGATACTTGCAATCCCATTAAGTAAATATATCATAGTCACGATCCCTGTCCACAGTAATAATGCAAGGCATTTCTGAGACCATTTCGTGAGACTGATCCAGCACAATTCCCTTCCGACCGTAATGCCCGAAAAAATGTAAAGAGCCATCCAATTATAATCCTTTGCTCCATATATCAATTGAAGTGTATAAAATGCTGTAATTACTGGTAAAATGAATATGGCAGGAGTAGGCATCGTCTTATACTTTTTTCGCAGTATATGGTATATCGCGATTTCTGAGAACGCGAAGGCGATGGCCCCGGCAATGTCGTACCAGTCGTGAAAATGACAATATACTATCGCTGATGCTATGCAACCCAAGATAGTGGCAAAAATCACTTTCTCAGTATAATTCTGCGCTCTATAAAAAAAATAACCGTAAAAAATTGTGGCAACATGCATATGGCCGCTCGGAAAAGCATAACCGGGGCCAAGATTTGGAAATAGCGGAATCTTAAAGAGATTCTTAAGCAAAGTATTAAAAATTATAACGAAACACACAAAACAGGCACTTTGCTCAAAATCCTCTTTACGGTAGTGAAACAAAATTCCTAACACGATGGCGAAAGCGATAACATCTCCTTGCCCCATCTTTAGGGCAAAATAGACGAGATTATCAACCATTTATGAAAACTTTGCTTAGAATGTCGTACTGAAACCTATCAAAAATCTATACGGCTCGTCATATTTCTCTTTCCGAATCGGGAAAGCGTACGTAAACCTCATTGGCCCCAATGGAGTTACGAGGGAGATACCGAAACCGAGAGAAGCCCTGATCTTTTTCGTATCGCGAATCCTATGGCTCACCATTATGGAAGTAGAATCCTGATCGAAAGCGCATTCGATGTGTTCCAGCTCAGATGAAACGGAATTTGGATTCTCAGCCGTTTTTCCAACAGCCAACAAAGCGACATTATTCTGCTTATCGATAACAACCTTCTTTCCAGACTTTTTCAAAAAATTCTTTCCATTTTCCGGCGGTCCCCACAATGTTCCGAAATCTGAAAATACGAACCCTCGCATCCCGAGTTCCTCTGAGAGACCGACCGGGAAAGTGAATTCAACGGTCCCTTTCCAGTATTTGGTAGCCCCAACATAATCTCTAAAAGTAGCCGATTTAATAATAGCTTGTCCAGTTAATGGATTGAGCGATTGCATGGCTCGCACCGTTTCGGCCACAGGCCCACACCCGCAGTCATCGAATCCCCTAAACGTGTCTAATCCTAGTGCAAAGCTATCGCTGATATTCGGTTTTATACTGCCAAGCTTGCTGAGTAACCCGCAAGATACTGAAACTCTCACGTTCGTTTGCCTATTAATTGGCATAATATATGTTCCAGAAAGTTCATTTTTCAGATGCCGAGCATCCCCTCCAAGGCCAGCCACCGTCGTCGAAAGCCAAGTTTTAAATGAGCCTTTTAGCCCGGTCAAAAAAGAAGTCCCATAGCTTATCGTGTGCTTAATCGCAGAAGAATTACATTTTCCTGGGCGTGTCGTACTAATCTGATCCCCACTCTTTTCCATGGTTTGATACTTTATGATCGGAGTTGCGTGAGGCATGACATCTTCGAATTTCCTGCCAGTTAAAGTATAATCCCAGCTCTGGGAAATTTTAGAGCTCAGGGAATACGCTGCTCCCAAAGATCCGCTAATTTCCTTTGTCGCAAAGGCATCCCATCTTGAATTTTGATACCTAGAGGCTCCAACCGTCCCGATAATATCTTTACCAAAAATGTGAGGATCGGATACGCTAACACTTACGTGGTTCAAGATCCTAAATTTACTCTTTCTGGGAACTCTGCGTTCTCTCTTAGTTACCGGGTCAATCTCAAAGCTTCGTCCCGTTCTCGATCTACTGGATCCGAGGCATACGCTGAGTGATTTTCCAGTTCCAAGGAAATTAATTTCGCTATAAGACAAATCAAGACCAATTCCTTCTTGCGTCGAATAATTTGCTGCGACCATTGCCTCACCCGTTGATCCTTCTTCGAGAGAAACCTGCAGAATACATTTGTCCGGAGCATTTGGATCCTGGATTGTTTCAATATTTACGGATTTAAAGTATCCGAGACTTCGCAGGTTAGCTTCAGCTAGCATTACCATAATTTGACTATAAGCATCACCTTCCTCGATCGCGATTTCCCTTCGAATGATATGATCGCGAGTCCTAGTATTGCCCTTAATTATAATTTTCGAGACGTAAACTCCATCTCCCTCCAAAACGTTGAATGTAACTCTAACTACTCCATTCCCCGGCGATTTGTGAAACTTTGGCTCAATTTTAACAGAAGCAAACCCATTGTCATTTGCGCGCTTAGCAATCTTCGCTGAGTCAGCATTCAAGAGATTAATGTTAAATCTACCACCCTTTTTACAATCCAGATCACACGATAGGTCAGCATTTCCAAGATTTTTAATATGTGACTTTATATCGATATCACCGAAATTGTATAGCTGCCCCTCGTTGATAACGAACGTTAAAATGAATTCCTTCTTGTCATTAGATAATTCAGCCGTCGCGGAAATAACATTAGCATCAGCATACCCGCGCTCCTGATAGAATTTGACGATAGCCAGTTTATCCTCAGCCACGCGCTCAGAATCGTATGTGTCATCATTAACAAAGAACCTGTACCATCTCTTTACCCTCGTGTAAATGACATCTCTCAACTCGCTCGCAGAAAATGAATTATTACCAACAAAAACGATTCGTCCAATTCCAGCTACATCTCCCTCGTTAATTTCAAATACCAAATTTACCTGATTATTCGGAAGGCGAATAATCTTTGGCTCAATCTTAGCATTGTATCGCCCCATCTTACGATAAGCATCCAGCAACCCCTGCTGAATTTCCTTCACTTTTGCTGGAGATAATGTCTGCTTGGCCTTTATCATGATGACCTTATTGATGTCTCTGTCCGGTAGCTTACTGTTGCCCTCAAAAGAGATTTTGTTTATAATTGGCGCCTCTTTTACCTTCACGATCAATACCGAGCCGCGCATTTCGATAGAAACTTCCTCGAAGAACCCGGTTGCATCCAGGGCCTTTAGAGCTTCATTGATGGAGTTCGAATCTACTTCATCTCCCACACTCAGGGGCAAATATGATTCAATCGTCTCCGGTTCAACGCGCTTATACCCGATATACTCTATCTTCGAAACGTGCTCCGCCAATGATGACGAGGTAATGGAAACTTCAACAAGGGTACACAACAACAAATAATGCAATACTTTCATCGTACTAACCTCTCAGCTCATTTAAATAAGTAACCTGATAAATCATTCCAAAGACCGAGTAGCATCAAGGTGGCCACTAGAACGAGCCCTATCATAAAAATTATCTCAACAACCTTCTTGGGTAAAGGACGACCTGCTACCCATTCTATTGCTGATATCAATATTGTACCTCCATCTAAAACCGGAATTGGAAGTAAGTTGATAGAACCAAGGATAATAGATAATATCGCCAACATCCATATAAAATTTGGAATCCCAGACTCTGCACTAGCGATCGATATCTTTGCTATCGATATAATTCCACCGACATTTTTTGGACTCATTTGCCCAGTTGCGATTTTGAAAATTGAAGTTATATTATCAACTGAAGAATTATAAGTTGTAGTCAAAGCAAATACAATGCCATCGGCAGGATTTAGCTTTTTGTACTTAATGTTTTTGAGATTAGGAGTTACTCCTAGGATCTTGATTGGTACAATTTCTCCATTATTTTTAGAGTACATCTTAATTTCGACATCCTGTATCTGATCATCACCTCTTTTAACCTTAAGTTTCAAGATCTTCCCCTGAGATACAGATATTTGATCCTTAAGATCAGTGAAGGTTTTCACTCTTTTACCGTTCGCCTCGATAATAGTATCTCCGTCCCGTAAACCTGCTGTGTACGCGAGGGATAATTCATTTTGGACGGAAATCGAGTTACCGTCTTCAGGAATTCCATTAATCGTAGAAAAAAAGAATAACACGACTATCGCAAAAATGAAGTTTAAAAGAGGTCCACCAAGAGCTACAAGCAATTTTTGCCAAGGTTTCTTGCGATGAATGGACATTCGATCCATATCTTCACTCGAATATCCGTCTGGAATTACCTCCTTTATGCTACTAACATCTGAGTCTCCAAACATCTTGACGTAGCCACCAACTGGGAAAAGAGAAATTCGCCACTTCAGACCATTTTTACCCACTCTCTCCCATACAACCGGGCCAATTCCTACAGAAAAAGCTTCGACAAATACACCATTTTTACGCGCAATGATGAGATGCCCAAATTCGTGTACGACGACCAAAACAAAAATAACGATTAGCAAAGAAACAACCGACCCAATAAAACCCATATACCTCGAAACCGATTGATAAAACATTAGCCAATAATAGGCAGCATAGCACAACAACCAGGATTAAAAAATATCAAAGGGAAAGTCAGCAAATTAAGCAATTACACCTTTAATGAGAAAATCTTAAGTATGCTCGCCTATTTTGTTAATGAGCTGATATATAAAACTCGGTTTTAGTTTATCTTTAAGTATGGTTATAGCTTGTGAAGAGTATTTTTGTATACGTTGCAGAGGCACCAGGCGGTCCGCTGCTGAGCGCCTTTCCATTCCAATTTTCAGTGCCATTTTCTATTAACGCCGTGGGTGAAGCTGGCTTTATTAAGATTCGATAAGATGATCGTTAATTGTGTAATGTCGTGGACTTCGATTTCGAGTTGAATTTTAACTAAACTATCTATTTTTTCACCTATTTTTAGGTTGATAATCGTTGCTCCTCGATCCTCGATAATGCTGGCAATTTTTGACAAATTTCCCTGTTCGTAGATTGTAATGATGGAGATTTTCGTTAGGTATTTTCTTGATGCCTCAAAGGCCGATTTTTCCCATGATAACTCGATGGCCTTCGCGTATGTATTAGCTATTCGTTCCGGTAGTATGTTACACTCATCTATATGAATTTCGATCTCCTGATTCTCCAGTATTACCCCAGTGATCTTATCTCCAGGAACCGGAGTACAGCAATCTACCTGTAGAACATTTTCTTTATTGATACCAACGATGGGGAACGGTTCATTGCTATCACCGTTATCAGATTCAGGGAGTAATTCTATTTCCTCACCGCTGCAGACTGAATTATAGCACACTAGGATTTCCTTTATATGAATCGATCCATTACCGATAGCCTGAAACATGGCTACCTTACTATCGAATTTCATCTTAGATGCCATACGGTTTATATCATTCTCAGAGACTACACGATTAACTTTTTTAAAAAATTCATCAAAAACACTCTTACCTATCATTTCTATCTTTTCTTTTTCGATTCCGTTGATCGCCTTCCTTAAGTTTACCTTTGCCTTCATAGAAATAACGTATTCTTCCCAGTGTGGCTTGGGAACATGATTCGGATCGGTCGTAATATCAACCTGATCACCGTTCGAAAGAATAGTTTTCAGAGGCACGATCTGTCCATTAACTTTCGCGCTTATGGCATGATTTCCGATATCTGAGTGAATGGCATATGCAAAATCCAGAGCCGATGCCCCAATTGGGAGCGAGATAATGGTTCCCTTTGGAGTAATACAAAAGATATGATCCGTCAGGATTTCAGTCTTAGAATTTTCCAGAAATTCATCCATCCCGGATGTATTTTCTAAAATTTTGACGAGGCTTCTCAACCATCTTTGTTCCTCTGACCTTTGGGATTTTGGACCTCGCTCTTTATAATCCCAATGAGCGGCAATCCCGTATTCGGCTACATCATGCATATCCTTCGTTCTGATTTGTATTTCGATTCGTTTGTTAAGTGGTCCTATTATGCAGGTGTGTAATGATTGATAGCTATTATTCTTGGGAGTGCTAATATAATCTCTAAATCGTCCTGGAACAACGAGATAATTTCTATGAATACAACCGAGGGCCTGATAACATAGTTGAACGTTGCCCACTATAATTCTGAATGCCATAATATCCGATAATTGTTCGAATGAAATGTTGCGAACATTCATCTTACTCCAGATAGAGTATGGACTCTTCAGTCGTCCTGTAATTGAACAATTGATATCAACACTTTTAGCGAGTTCATGAAGCTTAAATGTTATCGTATTAATTATTTCCTCTGAAGAATCATAAAGATTTTTAAGTCTAGATTTAATAGAATCATAAATTTTTGGATGAAGTTCTAAAAATGCTGTATCCTGTAATTCGTCTTTAATACTGGTAATACCGATCCTGTCGGCGAGTGGGGCGTATACCTCTAAAGTCTCTCTCGCTATCAACTTCCTCCTGTCTTCTCTTCTTTTATATTGCAGTGTTCTCATATTATGCAATCTATCGGCCAATTTGATGATAAGAACCCTAATATCAGAAGCAGCGGCTATAAGTAGTTTTTTAAAATTCTCTGCCTGTTTTACTGCGAGTGGTCCGCATTCGAATTGAGATAGCTTCGTAACTCCATCAACAATCTTCGAGATTCCAGATCCAAAATTCTCCTCGATCTCAGCAATTGATGTGTCAGTATCCTCCACCGTATCGTGCAGCAATCCGGCAATGACCGTCTCTTGGTCCGTCTTTAAGGAAACGAGGATTTCTGCGACCTTAATTGGGTGTGAGAAAAAGGGATCTCCGGATTCTCTGAGCTGTGTCCCATGCCTGTCAATAGCGAAAATAAACGCCTTTTCAACTAAACCGGCATCGACGTTTTTGGAGTATGCCATGAGTCTTGAAGTAATCTCTTGCGGCGTAATCAATTTCGCCTCTGGGAAAAGCTAGTTATCATAAACTCATAAGAATATTGTAGAACGTTATAGTTTGAAATTCCTACAAATTTTAACAGTACTTTTTATTATGGTAACAGCATGACCGATCTGTTTATCAGGGTTTAAATTTAATTGCTCCGGACTTGCACACTGATCGACATAACCCACAGTAACAGCATTTCCTAGGGGCATATCGATGGTTCCCGGGGCCTATAATCTGTATTGCTCGACATGGGCAAACTTCTGAACATATCCTACATCCAACGCATTTTTCGCTATCAAAAGTAAAAACCCTCCTAAATTTAGGCGATCTTTTTATACTATCCAGATTTTTCGTAACCGGTTTTTTAAAGCAATATTTGACTCCAATCGCCAAAGCTGATAGAATATCGACGAACAGGGTGGTTTTTAGAAACTTTCTAATCATCGGATATCTTCAAGGCTTCGATGAAGGCCTTTTGTGGGATTTCGACGCTGCCGAATTGTCTCATGCGGCTCTTGCCCTCTTTCTGTTTCTCCAGCAGTTTCCGTTTCCTGGTTATATCTCCCCCATAACACTTAGCTAACACGTCCTTTCTGTAAGCAGAAACGGTTTCTCTGGCTATGACTCTACCGCTGATCGCAGCCTGAATCGCAATCTTAAATAACTGTTTAGGAATGAGGTCCTTTAACTTCACACATAAGGCTCGGCCCCGCTTTTCGGCCTTCCCTCTATGAACGATAATGGATAGCGCGTCAACCGGCTCACTATTCACCAAAATCGTAACCTTTACCAAATCTCCGATTCTGTATTCGGTCATCTGATAATCGAAGGAAGCATATCCTTTAGTCGATGATTTCAATTTATCATAAAAATCGAAAACGATTTCGTTGAGTGGAAGGTGATACCACACGATCACCCTGTTCCTCATAAACTGAATATCAACTTGCTCTCCACGTTTATCCTCACATAACGCCAAAACATTTCCTAGATACGTTTCTGGAACGACAATGGTTGCCTTAATCCACGGCTCCTCCATTTTATCGATTTTAACTTGCTCCGGCATTTCGGCTGGATTGTGAAGGCTAACGGTAGCTCCATTCGTAAGGTAAACATTATAAACCACGCTCGGTGCCGTCGTTATGATATCAACATTAAACTCTCTTTCCAACCGCTCCTGAATGATTTCGAGATGTAGAAGACCGAGGAATCCACATCTAAATCCGAACCCGAGTGCTGCAGACGTTTCCATTTCATAACTAAAACTCGAATCGTTGAGGTGTAATTTTTGGATACTCTCTTTTAATTTCTCAAATTCAGAAGCGTCTACCGGGAAAATACCACAAAAGACGACGGGAACGGATGGCTTAAACCCTTTTAGCGAAGCGTCGCACGGTCTTTTGTCCTCCGTTATCGTATCACCAACCCGACAATCTGAAACGTCCTTAATACTGGCGGTTATAAATCCAACCTCTCCAGCAGATAATTTTTCGGTTACCGCTTTTTTAGGAAGAAAGTATCCAACATTATCAACGGTATACGTCGCTCCATTCGACATCATCTTAATCTTCGTTCCTGAGCTTATAACTCCATCAAAAATTCTAACTAAAATGACGACCCCGAGATATTGATCGTACCAGCTATCGACCAACAACGCCCGCAGCCTGTCCGACTTAGAATCGGTCGGCGATGGTAATTTATTGACGATTGCCTCAAGGACATCGATTATTCCAATTCCATTCTTCGCAGAAATTGGAATAGCATCGGAAGCATCAATTCCTATTAACTCCTCTATCTGGCTCTTTACGGCTTCCACATCAGACGCTGGTAAATCGACTTTATTTAGGACGACCACGATTTCGTGATCAGAGTCGATCGCGTGATAGACATTGGCCAGGGTCTGCGCCTCCACTCCCTGTGAAGCATCAACGACCAAAATCGAGCCTTCACAGGCGGTTAGTGATCGGCTTACCTCATAGGCGAAATCGACATGCCCTGGAGTATCAATCAGATTTAAAATATATATTTCACCATCGATGGCCCTGTATAAGAGCCTGACAGTTTGAGCCTTTACGGTAATTCCTCGTTCGCGTTCAATATCCATAGAATCCAATACTTGATCTTTCATTTCCCTTTTTTCAAGACCACCACATATTTCTATAATTCGATCGGCTAAGGTGGATTTCCCGTGGTCGATATGAGCAATAATTGAAAAATTACGTATTTTATACATACGGTCTTATGATTCCAGAGCTCTCTTATAAATTTCGAGAAGTTCTTCCTCTACCTCAACATCCTCTTTCTTCATTTTTCTCATTTTTACAAGTTTCCGCAAGATGGCAGTATCTAATCCCTGTGCCTTCGCCTCAGCAAACGTATCTTTTATATCAGTTAAAACTTCCGCCTTTTTTTCTTCCAGATTTTCGAGGCGCGCTACGGCCTGCTTTATTAAACTCGCGGAAACGTTAAATCTATCAAAATTACTCATCGTTTAAGAATCTCCATTGTTTTTATCATCTTTTAACCCGTCCTTAAAGGCTTTTATACCTTTAGCTAGG
This sequence comes from Holosporales bacterium, assembly GCA_031263345.1. GTDB lineage: Bacteria > Pseudomonadota > Alphaproteobacteria > RUG11792 > RUG11792 > JAIRNI01. The sequence goes on from JAISFY010000040.1 coordinate 30,734, forward strand.
TCATTCATTACTTTTGGCAGTTTCCCGGCCCCAAAAACGATGAGAACGATCACCATCACAATTAGCAGATGACTGACACTAATCCCCATATCTCCAATTCCACCATGCAAAAACGGCATGAAAAACCGCATCGGTATTCTACATCGAGTAGAGCAACCCCAGCAAACGAATTCTCGATAAGTATCCAAACTCTGGAACATAGATCTCGGATTAATCGTAGTTAGGTAGGATTTATCGATGAACTTTTGAATCCCAGAACAAAAATACCCGAAGAATTGGCAGCCGCGATGGTTTCTTCATAATCTATAATCTGGGAATCGCCGGCTCCTATGGCTATCCCATTTAGCCCGCAGTTGGACACATCCGATATCGTCCATTTCCCTATAGAAGGGAGGTCAACGACCTTATCTTGATCTCGCTTGGAAGTCTTAACCAATACTCCTCCACGTTCTCTCAATTTTAAATGTTTACACCGAGAAACGAGTTCGGCTGTCCCCTCGGCCGCTTCCACACCAAGGACGACCCCCTCCTGGACGATAACCGCCTGACCGACATCCGCATTCGATAATGTATTCAAAACGAAAATCCCTCTAGCCATATCTTGCAAATCTGTTTCGCTCGGTTTGCGATTAGCAGTAAGGATTCCTGGAGGTGTCAACAATGTGGAAAGAATACTCTGAGGACCGATTATCTTAATGCCCTCACGTTCGAGCAGTTTTTTTATCCCACTCAAAAGAGCATTATCTCCTAGGAATGCTCGAATTCCAAGGACTGCAAGCCACCTTTTACCAACCGAATCTAATTTTAACGAAAAGAAGCTGGGTCTCTTCACATTTCCGCAAAATACAACCTCAGTCGCCTTAAAATTCTTGATATACGCCAACATCTTTCCGATCGAACCCAGCTCAAACTTACGGTATCCCGACGGTCCGAATCCATCAATCGACAAAACGGCAAAGTCCCGCCTTAGCTTAGATAACTTTTCGATAATCAGTAGTGGCAAATTTCCTCCCCCGGCTATAACAGCTATATTCCGATTAGAGTCCGATTTCCCCACTGTTACGCCCAAGTTAAATATCTACAGTATGCCCTTTTTTACATTTCTACTCTACCGGAGATAAGATATCATCTGCCGATTCTTCGATCGGCAAATTTTTCCCAATCATCGTATCTGCTACCGTTCCAGAATTTTCCCTTACGACCATTTCAATATCGTTTGAAATATTTGGATTTTCCTTTAGAAAAGATCGTGCCGCCTCTTTCCCCTGCCCCAATTTTGTTCCCTTATAAGAATACCATGATCCCGCTTTCTCTACGACTCCAGCCCTGACACCGAGATCTATCAGTTCCCCGGTTTTCGACACTCCCTCCCCATACATAATGTCGAACTCGACGACCTTGAATGGAGGAGCTACTTTATTCTTAACGACCTTGACACGAGTTTGATTCCCAACCACATCATCACGTTCCTTAATCGATCCAATTCTACGAATATCGAGCCTAACAGAGGCATAGAATTTCAAGGCATTTCCACCCGTCGTGGTTTCCGGGTTCCCAAACATTACCCCAATTTTCTGACGAATCTGGTTGATAAAAATTACCATACAATTTGTTCGAGAAATAGATCCCGTTAGCTTCCGAAGAGCCTGGCTCATTAACCTTGCCTGAAGCCCCATATGGGAATCTCCCATGTCTCCTTCGAGTTCAGCCTTTGGAACCAAAGCTGCAACACTATCAACAACCAGGACATCGATAGCTCCACTGCGGACCAAAGTATCGGCGATCTCGAGGGCCTGTTCACCAGTATCTGGCTGAGAAATAATTAAATTATCGATATCTATATGGAGTTTTTTGGCATAAACTGGGTCTAAGGCGTGCTCAGCATCGATAAAAGCGCAGTTCCCGCCAAGTCTTTGAGCATTCGAAACGACATGTAAGGCAAGAGTTGTCTTCCCGGAAGATTCAGGACCGTAAACTTCAATAATGCGGCCCTTAGGAAAGCCACCAATCCCGAGAGCTATATCCAATCCCAGTGACCCGGTCGAAATAGATTC
>JAISFY010000078.1 GCA_031263345.1 Holosporales bacterium
ATATCGGGGATAAGATCACGGGCGCGCAAAGATTGCCAAGTATCGGTCAATTTGGTAAAATCAGTGCCTGCAGCAGAACCATTGCCAGAGCCGCTTAAGTTCTTATAATAGGTGAAAAGTTGAGCCAAGTTCTCATCATTCAATTGAGGGGGTTGCATATCCTGCCCATCCCCCTCCTGTTCCCAACAGTCTAATTCCCCAGCGTTTTCGTCCCACACGCTCCTCAATCCTTGTTCCCACACGCGACCGTCCAGGATCGCCGGTGGATTAAACTCACGGGTATCATCATACACTGGTGCACTTGGAATCGTAATTTGATCACCAGTGTCTTCATCAGACAAAACTTCATCTTCTGTCTTCTGAGGATTCCCTCTCTCATCCAGAAGTACTCGCCAAGCCCACCTGCACCTATCATATTCCTTTCTCAAAGCGTATAGTGAATCCTGACCTAATCCATCTTCCTCGTTGTATATTTCTTCACCTACTGGTGGCGACAATACCTCGGTATCTCTGCTCCAAGCAACTTCAAGGTCCTTGAAAGTGGTAATAATATATTTTATCTGATCGCTTGTAGTGATGTCCTGCCCTCCATGAATTCCCATGGCCTCGGGATCTTCCAGGATTGGGAATTGCTGGATGATGTCCGTTTTGGAGGCGTCCCAATATATATCCATTGGCCTCCATGTATTTCTCAGTTGAATGATGTATTGCTCACGACGTGCAAACCATCCGGCAACCCAGGCCCGAGGACCGTCTTCGTTCACCGTCACCGCTAATGAATGCAACCATATCCCTGCCGTTCCGAAATCAATCGCTTTTACATCGTCTGGTATCGTCCCCCACTTAGGGATAGTCACCGCCCACGTGGGGAGCCAGGGTGGGATTGACGTGGAGTCCTCCACTCCGGTCTGCCTGATCAGGACTCCGGTCGTATAGGCCAATAATGGCGAGTCCGCGGACAGGAGTACCCCTACATTCCCATCCAACTCTGTCCTCCAAGCGTCATATCCGCACTTGAAGCAGTATGTTTTGTACAACGGGGAGGCCGAGTCGTTCTGTTCCTGGACATGCTGAGTAGGGTCTGCGAGGAAATTCTCAGCGAATAAATCGGTGGTTGGACACATTGTGGTCCAGATGATTGATCGGGCGTAGGCTGGCAGGTCGATTGTTGAGCTCCCACAACTATTCCCTACTCCCATGGTGCCCAACAAAAGTATGATTGTCATAGTTCTGGGAACAGTGATGTGGGTGTTTTTAGTTAAGGTTGTAATAATATTTTTACAAGTTTGAATCATACTTTCGTATCCTCCCAACCTACTTATCGTTAGGATAACGCCTATTTATTAAAATCTTGACAATTCGATAATGGATAATAAAGACCCATATTGGGCAAGTTTCCCACCGGCGATATTACAGATTTAATTATCGAGAGAGAGGTTGTAGACGACTTTGAATTAAGGCAATTCCGGTCTGTTAAATCTCAACACAAGTGGTTTTGGCAAGGATCCAATTGGAGGTATTGTTTTTCCTTTCAAATATCCATTTATGCAAAACATTTCGATAAATTTTATTCGGATTATCGATGGATGCCCCATCAGAATTGAGCATCGCATTCATCTGAGATACATCAAAAGAAACGAACAGTTTTGCCTTTGTTACCAAAATCTGAATTTGATCTAAGGTCGTCTTAGTATGTTTAATAATTACCTCCTGTCTCAGGTTTTTCTCTTCTCTTTTTCGAATTTGAGCAAGAAACCCTTGGTACAAATTCGCCGTCATCATCGTTTTTAGAGCATCTCGATCAGATGTAGTAAACGCAGCAAAAATTGTATCAAAAAGATCTTCTGCATGAACCAGAAAATCGGGGAGTACAAAATTCGGGAACTTCTGTTTCAACTGGTCCAACCCGGATAGGTCGTTTTGATTAATCTTATCGCGGGAACCAGAACCTGGGAGATCGATTATATCCACCTCCGCTAGACCACCACTTATCTGGTGTTTCGTCCTGCCCGATGTTTCATTCATCCGGCCAAACTTGTATAACAAGACAACCAAAAAGAATGCGGACACCATCGCTGACAAAATTGTAACAAGAACCATAATCACCCTTCCAAAAACGTCAGTGCGAATCTGGCTATAAGCCGGGTTCTGTCCGAAGAGCAAATCTTCTGATTGATCATTCATCTAGGCGTACCGTTACCGATACACTCGAGCGACCTACCCTGGTGACAGTGAGCGCGGGCCCTCACGAATTCGGACAATTCCATATTCGCATCACCTCTATTTGGTCTTTCTTCAGGTGGGGTTTGCAATGCCACTCCCGTTACCGGGCGTGCGGTGCGCTCTTACCGTCGCCTTTTCACCCTTACCTCCTCTTTCGTATTTCTACGTTTAACAAGGCGGTATGTTTTCTGTTGCACTTTCCCTACCAGAGATTTTTCAATCTCCGCCGCCGGAGGTTATCCGGCACCCTGCCCGCATGAAGCCCGGACTTTCCTCTTAGAGCTCTAATAACTTAGAACTCTTAGCGATCAATCACCAGATCCACACTAATCTTTATTATATCATACTCTTCTCACTTACGGGAAGTTAATACTCAACAAAGTCTCACATCCGAAGTATTTCATTGATGCTAGATTTTTGTCTTGTATTAAAGTCTACAGTTTTGACAATTATCGCGCACGATATATTAAGATCGTTACTTCGATAACTTCCAGAAACGATAACCGAATTCTTCGGGACTTCCCTAATGTAATTATTACCCGTCATCCGATCAATTATTTTCGTCGAAGAGGAAATGGTAACTCCAGATGCGATAACGCTATTTTCTCCAACGATGACGCCCTCGAGGATCGAACTATGGGCTCCAATAAAGCAATTATCTTCTATAATTACTGGTTTCGCAGAGGGTGGTTCTAGGACTCCTCCGATACAGGCCAGCGCAGAGATGTGGCAATTCTTTCCGATTTGAGCGCATGATCCGATAGCCGCATGAATATCGATCATACTTCTCTCTCCGACGTATGCTCCGATATTAATAAAACTCGGCATAATGATAGCATCATCGCCAATATATGTTCCGTCCCTGATAATCGCTCCTGGCACCTTGCGATATCTCGGATTGTTATAGTCAAAATCAAGAATCCCAAACTTATCGAATCCTCCGAACTCCTGCTTTTCCGCTCGTCTACATTTAAATCCTATGAGGAGCGCCTGTTTAATCCACGAATTTACGATCCATGATCCATTTACCTTTTCCGCAACCCTAATATCACCAGAATTTAGAAGTTTTATAACCTCGTCGATAATAAAGGAAGCATTATCCCCCTCCAAAGAAGCCGTCCTTTCCTCTACCAACTCTTTGAGCATTTTAAGAGTCAGAATTGAGGTTTCCTCCTCTTCGGGGTATGGTGTATAACATTCAGTAAGAAGGCTAAAATAACCAATGCGAAGACACCGATGATGCCACTCGAGGCAAATACAGTATTTAAAGAAACATGATGCGCAACAAATCCAGCCAGCGCATCTGCGGTAAACGCGGAAATCGCATTGATTAGCCAATAAATCCCGAGGCCAGTTCCGCGCAAATCTTCGGGAACCTTCTCGGCCACGAGAGATACGAAGACGTTTTGGGTTGCTCCCAGCTGAATTCCCCAGAACAAGATTCCGATATACATCGTATTTCTCGACATTGCCGAATACATTATTACGTCGGCGATGACTAGGGAAGCGATACCGATAAATAAAATCTTCATCCTGTCGAGTTTATCCCCGAGAAGCCCAATAGGATATGATGAAAGCGTCGTTCCGATGTTAAAAACGATCATAACGAATGGAGCATACATTGGATCCGGCTGAAATCCCTCATTCATCCTGAGAATTAAAAATGTTTCATTCATACGAGCCGCCATAAATACCGCATTAACGACCATAATTAACCAAAATGACGGGCTAAGGTATTTAAAATTCTTGAATGAAAATGTCGGCTTTAATTTCGGTGAGGGAAGAGGAGCTCCAGAAGTGATTGCCGGGTGATCAAAACGCCGAGGTTCTTTAACGCAAAATAAAAGAATGAGGAAGGCGGCAAAGGCTGGAATAGTAGACAAAGCGAATACGGCTTGATAGTTATTGTCAGAAAATTTCATTACGACGAACCCTAGAACTCCCCCGCAAAGAGAGCCAAAATAAGCGAGACTCCGCTTGAGTCCATACGAGGCCCCTATCCTCTTGCGAGGTGCTACATCTGCAACAATGGCCTCCCGAGGGGAAGCCTGGATCCCGTTCCCTAATCTTTCCATCGCCCTCGCGGAAAAGACAAGATGAAAAGTATCGGAAATGGCAAGTATGGGCCTGCTAAATACGGAGAAAATATAGCCGATAATCATTATACTTCGCCTCTTTCGGAAGTAATCGCTCAGCATGCCAGAGAATAACTTCATCAGATTAGAAATAATCTCACACAGCCCCTCTAAGAATCCGATGGATATAGCCGAAACGGATAAAACATGTTTCAGATAAAGACCCGAGACACTGTAAGACATAACGAAAGAAATATTAATAAGGAACATCATGATCCCGATCTGCCAAACCGTAGGAGGAATCTTCCCATCCCTTTCCTGTCGCTCAGAATTTAGACTTGACTCTGAGCCAACAAAGCTAATCCCTTGGCGAGGCACGGAATCCTTTTCGTAAAGCACTGTTTTAGAAATCTTTCGATCTCATCGAGCTCGAGTGTAACACAGCTAAACGCAATGTCGCAATGTTAATATATGTAACCCTCAGCCCCTTCTTAACAATAATTTGAATAATAGACTTCCTCCCAACCCCTCCACAATCAGGTTCCTGCTGCGTCGATCCGGTGCTCGAATGCTTGTATACCTCCTTGTACACGGTGCTTCTGTGCTCCGTGTCTCCTAGTAATAACTCTGATTCTGGTAGTTTAGGAGGAAGTCTATTAAATAAACACTCATAAAATAAAGGAGAGGGAGGCGCCATCCCATTCCTTCCCGGCTACTCGGAAATATCTTCCTTGTCATCTTGCTGACCGTCTACCTCGTCCTTCTTATCGAATACATGTAAGTCCGGCAAGGAATGCGGCTTACACATGGGCGGAGCCGCTTCTGAATTTTCCAATGGACCAGCATCATTGATACGCTCATCCTCAAGAAGCGTCAGCTCACTTACATCATCTTCATCGCTTCGGTCCGCTGTGAATTGTAGATTTTCGCCTCTCCATCTGTCAAAAGTGTCAAAAGAAAAACTTGATGCGGCTTCTCCGTCCAAAGAAGGGGCTGATTCGTCCCCGCAATATTTCCGATGTAATGCTAAAATAATTAATTTTTTCCTCAAATCCACTTCCGTATAAATTTTGTTTTCTTCCTTATCTTGCTGAGAAAGAAAATAAAACAATACGTGATCCATAGCCTCGGTGAATTGATCTATATCATAACCCGTCCTTGTGCAAACCCAGACCGAAAATATGGTTGAATCCTGATTTGACTGAAGTGATTCCCTTAAATCCTTCGGCGGGACGTAAACACTGCTACCGGGATCGTGTAATTGGTCAGCAGACCTGCTCTCTCCTAAAGAATAGCGAAACTTTCTAGATCGACGTATACAACCGAAACACCAGGGTGGAGCTCTCGTAATCTCTAACAAACCCTCGAAAACTGGCCCACTTTGAAGATCCCTACCTTGACTGATCCCAAATTGTGCAATCAGGTAATCGGGTATAACTTTCCATAATACGTTTTGTGTTACATTTAGGAGCCGAATCTGACTAGGGGAGATGAATGTAGAGCCTAGTGTCCCCCAATATGGCGATACTGCTTGCGGAGTCTTGGGCTGGGGTTTGCTCTGGAACCACCCGCTGGGCTTTTGGGGAAGCTGTCTTTCAGGTCTGAAACTTGCTGCCGATTGCGACCATTGAAATCCACCGAGCGCAACTAAAACCGGGATAATACTGAGAAGCTTGGTCATACGATCCTTAACAACGTTTTATTCATCGGAAGTAGCTTAAGCACCATTCTTTAAGAAACGATTAATGACCGATAGTCGATGCATGTGAATTTTTAACCCTACAGGCGCGCTTTCTGTAGGGCTTGAATTTTTTTTGGATCCGATTCATAAACCAGCTGATTCGCTTCTGGATATCGAGAGATGTTGGTAACCGATGTAAATCATCAAGTGAACGATTATGCTGTGAAAATACATCCTAATCGTGTGGATCGGTTGCACCTCCGGACATGGTATAGTAAATATTGTATATCGCAATCAATCCGAGTCCTAAGCAACATAAAACCTTGGGAGTTAATTCGTAGTAATCGTAGTAATCGTAGTTAAAGCCAGATTTATGCTGATGCAGCCCCCGGTATTCGTTCAACTTGGCAGCGAACGCATCCCACCCGGCTGCTATGAGGATCACCTCTTTGTAAGTTGTTTGGCTACTATCGAGAATTAGTGGTAGTCCACTATCAATAACAAACTTGTGTGGTATTATCTGCCGATCACAAAACTCTTCCCGATTCCATGTAACCTCGTGAGGATTACCGTATAGAATGAGCGGAAAATTTGGGAATGGCTCATTAACTTCTTTGTTAGATTTAGCACGTTTGTAAGCCAGATTGGCACCTAACTTCCAGGCTTCCCGATATTTGCAAGCCGCGGCTTCATCCCCTTCAGATACGATACTTACCAGGTGGCGTTGATTATATCCACCGTCTTTGATCAATGATTTACATAAGAACTGTAAATGATCTTCGGAGCATCGTGCCTCAATTGACATCAGTAACCCCATACCAGTAAAGCACAATTTGAACAGTTTTTTCATTTTTCCGATGACTCCTCCCAATCGTATAAATACACTATTTAAATATGTTCGCTTCCTCTAAGGAAAAAAATACTAAACTTTTCGTCTTATGAAGGATTTTAGTAAAAATTACTTACTTATTAGTTAAGATGATAAAATCATAAACTGAAACTTTATGCCTCTCACACTTATATCCTTCATCTATAACAACAATCCAACTGCTAATAAAAAACAAAATACTGCTTGGATAACACCAAAAACATCCACGAATGATGGACTATTAAATCTTTTAATCGTGTTAAATATAATTGGATACGCTAAGAGGCTTAATAAACACATTTTACCAATGGAACCAATATAAATCAAAATGGGAACAGTCATAAAACTCAGATGAACGGCCGAAAAGAGAACGGCGTAGGCCGCCTTTAGGCCTATAATCATTGGTAAAGTTTTAATCTTCCCGCGATCGAAATCAAAATCTCTGATATTATTAGCTAACAAAATACACATAGTTAATAATCCGAATGGAATAGATATTAAAATATTTCGCCAAGAACATTGATTTAATAAAGAAAAAAGGCATGACAAAACCAGTAGCGGACCATACGCAATAAAAACTCCAATCTCACCTAAGGCCTTGTATTTATAACCGATCGGCCACTCGCTATAAAACAGGGCAAGCCCAGCTCCGATAATCCCTGGAATCAAAAGGAATTTAGATGACATAAAAACGGCCGTAATTCCAGACAAAACTGCCAAAGAAAAAGCCACTAATCCGAGCCTGAGAATGCAAACCGGCCTAACAGATGGCATAGCCGCTAGTCTATATGTTGGACCGTTAACGTTACCATCATCAACTTTTTTCAAACAATCTCTGTACTCAGAGATAGTATTTACCGACAAGTGAAAAAATATTATCGCAATGGCGACAAAAAAGAATGCCCACGTATTTAAGGAAGAATTGAAATGCCTACGACCGTATAAATAACAACAAACGATTGGCCCTACGGATATACACAAAGCATGAGCTCTCGCTACCTTAGCATACAAAATAATTTTAGTCATATTTTATAACAAATCACATGTTTTCCATTTAAAATTAACGAAATTATAACTCTTTACAATTAGCATTCCATTGTGAAATTTTTCAATTTCGTGGAATAACCCTATGCATTTCAAGCTTTTAGCATCTTTAATAGCAGTGACTCAAGCTTCATTATTTGTGGCTGCGGCCGAATCTGAAGATAGTTCTTATTTGGACAAAGTACAAGCTGTAGTATATGTACCACAGATATATCAAACAATAAATGAAAATGCTGCTACAATAATGCAGGATTTGCAGTCTGACTCGCTCAACTTTAATCAGCATTGTACTGCTGTACTTGAGCACGAAGCTCGATGTTCTCTTCTTCAGCTGACAACTATCGACAACCTCCTGACTGAAAAATTGGAAACATCTTCGTGGTCTCAGACATCTGAATATTTTGCCCAAACACCATGTTTACAGGAAAAGCCTACAAATCTCAGTGAATCTAACGTTGGCTGGAAAAGTTTTAATTATTATAGGCCTTACGGGCAGACCTATTCCCTGGAGCCTAAGTGTTGTTGTAACGTTTTCTAATTTGGAAACGATGGTAGCGGATATTTATTTAAGCCCTCGAACAATGGAGAATGGTAACAGTGAGCCGGGAGCATGAGATTGATACCAAATTTGGTAAGATTGTGTACGAATACAATAATTGCATTGAATCTAGTTTATCAATTCGTTACAATTGTACTCTCTCCTGTAGCGGGGTAGAGCAGCTTGGTAGCTCGTCAGGCTCATAACCTGAAGGTCGTTGGTTCAAATCCAGCCCCCGCAACCAAATTCGTTTTCGTATGTTTAGTAACTTATTCCGCTCCATACGGATTAAACGTAATTCTAGGTCTTCAGTTCATCGACGCCATGTCTTCGACGGGCGATCGTTAGTCGAGAAGTTGGTGTATTCCCCTGAGAGGTTTACTTTCGTCAAGGCCATCGATGTTGCCCTGACAGTTCAGAATGTTTCAATTTCTGAATTGCGATCTTCGAGTAATGTCGGAGTCGAAATAAAATGTAATCTTAATTATGCCTCCAAATTTACTGATATTTCGAGTGTAGAGGGAGTAAATGATAATTACATTGAGTTATTCACTAATCTTTGCGGGATCGCCGGAATTGAAGGAACTTTGCCGAATTGCTATGTCGAAAAGTTTATTACTCACGATAAAACTTCACGCCAGGCCATCTTAGATTTCTTTGATATATTTAATAATAAAATCTTACTACTCAGATATCAATACATGAAAAGATGCGATTTAACTTGCGTTTCATCACCTCTTAAGGAATCGATTTTTGGAAATATAATGTTCAGTCTATCCGGTTTCGGGAGGCCTGAAAATTACTCCGATAAGCTCATCGAGCAATCAGTTATACCAGAACAGTTCAAAGTTTCGTGCCACAATTTGCTATGGAAACACACCAGATCTAGTGAAGGGCTAAGAGCCATTTTATCCAGCTTCTTCGATGTTCCTGTGAAAATCGAGCAATTCGTTGGTGGCTTCGATGAAGCCGATAAAACTCTCCAGAGTACGCTGGGTACCAAGAAAAATAGGTTTAACAAATTAGGAGAAGATTTAATCTTAGGAAATAAGACCTGGAATGCGATGAAAGGAATCAGAGTAGTAATTGGACCGCTGACATTCGAGAAATATCTCAAATTCCTACCAAAATCTCATTCTTTGGATCAAAAAAACTCTCCTCTTCAGAAAATGAAAGACATTGTTAAGATTTATATTCCTTATGGCATAAAAGTGAAGATCAAATTCTGTTTAGATGAATGCCTCGTAAAAGAAACTATACTTAACGGTGTTAGACAACTCAACAGGAATGCCTTTATATTCGGTAAACACGACGCTAATGGTGTCTCTTTTTCTGAGGAGATTTAAGAAATTTATGGAAATACTACAAAAAGATATATTTGGCAATGACCACAAATTGATCGCGAAAGATAAACCTAATAAGGTGACAATGACTCAGTCATCGAGTAGAAGTTATGGAAACATTTCACTGGAAAACGGCCTTCTAGAGACCTTTGTGTCCAACGATGCCATATTAATTCACCGCATTCTGCAAAGAAAACTAATCTATAGCGGTTTTACCTCAGACAAGCAAAGGGCCGCATTTCTCCAAATCTTCGATAATGAAATGCGTATAAAACGCGGAAAAGTATCTCCTGTGACAGCGGCCCGTGACTCCCTTCTGGCCTTTTTCACTCTCCGTTATATATAAAAGGGTTAGGTATACAGGCTTTCACTCTACCGGTAATGTGTTGTATAATACCATTCTTAGTTTTATTATTTCAATTTTCTACTTTTTGGATAATTGTCAATTAATTGTATTTATAAATCTGCTATCTGTTTTTTATTATTTTGTAATTTCTTTACTGAATGTTATGCAAAAAAAGCGGTAATCGTGATTAATTACACTAATGGTAAAATCGTTTTTAATAAAAATGCGACAAAAACTCTGTACCCAGCATCATTAACAAAAATGATGACAGTATACTTGTTACTTGAAGCAATTCGACAAAATAAAATAACTTTTAACACAAAGTTTAAAGCTTCGAAATTAGCAACGATGCAATCGCCGAGTAAATTAGGGTTCAAAGTTGGTGAAAAAATTACGGTTCTGAACTTACTTCAGGCTCTCACCGTAAAATCGGCAAACGATGCTGCTGTCGTCGCGGCCGAAGGATTATGCGGCAGTATTAATGCCTTCAGCCAATTGATGACAGCTAAGGCCAGGCAACTCGGTATGTTACGAACAAATTTTAGAAATCCTTCTGGACTACCCGATTCGAGACAGGTATCGTGTGCAAAAGATATTGCTACTCTCGGGATTTCCCTTTTTAGGAATTTCCCTCAGTATTGGTATCTCTTTTCGCTAAAATCATTCTGTTATAAAGGACGTACTCACTATACGCACTGTAAAATTTTGAACTGGTGTAAGGGAACGGACGGCGGAAAGACCGGCTTTATATGCGCCTCCGGATTTAACTTGTTCGTTACGGCTAAAAGATACAACAACAAAGGTGATTCCAAAAGAGTGGTTATCGTCGTACTGGGGAGCGATTCCAGCAAAAGTCGAGATCTATACGCGGCCTATCTAATAAATAAGTTCTTGAGCGACTATACCATTTGTAGCCCCATCAAGAAAAATAATAAACCAAAACTGGATAATGAGAGAGCAAGTCTAATGAGGCAAATAGATTTTGAAGAAAAAATGAAAATTTCCCCGAAAATGCCTCAGCTGATTGAACCCGTAATCCATGAAGAAGAAGAGTTTTCTGTTGATGAAATTTTAAAGGCAGAAAAAATGAAGAAGGAAGAATTTGATGAAATGTACGGAGAGGATGAAGATGTTTTAGAAATCGACGAAGAAGTTTGTGTAAATTTCAGTAATGCTGGTACTGTCGCTGTAAATGAAATGCTCGCGAAAAATGTAAAAAAAATCCCCCCAAAAAGGGTCGAGCATGCGAAAAAAAAGACTCCGGCTAGAAAACATACCAACGCTTGTAAAGCTTCAAGAGCTAGGAAACACCTGGAGACAACACGACACTAAAGCCTGGCTACTATTGGGAGATAATTAGAGAAAGGACTTAATACCAAAAACGATTATGATCGCAAATTAGCACTCTATCGATTATACTCTAGCTATGCACGTTTAAAAAGATCAATAGTCTAGTGAGTGGATATTCTTCGGACTGGGCAGCGAAGGAGAAATTGCAATATGAAATTTACATTTGATTGGCTAAAAGATCATCTGCAGTCCGATTTATCTTACCAAAATATC
>JAISFY010000014.1 GCA_031263345.1 Holosporales bacterium
GTTGCGACTTGTACGACAGTCAGATTGCTTAAGGTATCACTGTCTGTCAGATCAAGTTCTGCCTTTTACAGATTACCTGCTTCCATTCCCGTATTCTTCCTTACTCTGAAGGATCGATCTCAATTTATTCTTTATAAACCATTCGTTCCGGATGATATAGTTTGCTTTTCTGGTTGCCAGACCGCAGTTCCACCTTATCTTATTGAAATCGATATTACAGTCTTTGCATCCAATCGATTTGAGCCAGGCGAGGCCATCAGAACGGAGGACGATTGCCCTTCTCATAATATTTGCCCTGATTCTCCGCCTTAACATTGCATCGAGATCTCGGTAGATATCTTGACGATAATCGTATCGGAAATAAGAAGTCCACCCAACGATAACTTGATTTAATTCTAATATTATGAGCTTTAGGTCCCTAAATATTGATCTATTGGTTAGTTTTTTAATTTTATACTTTAAAGTGTCGACATTCTCCTGCAGAGCTATAACCTTTCCATTTTCATCGATATTATAGCCGAGAAATTCTGAATCTTGAACTCGGCAGGCTTTCGTTTTTAGTTTATTGTATTTGAGTTTTAGATTTTGAGCGAGATACTTTTCGATTGATTGCAAAACTCTGTTAGCTGCCTTTTGACTTTTAGTGTAGATCTTTATATCATCAGCGTATCTGCAGAAATCGTGTCCTCTTTCTTCGAGCAGAACATCGACCTCATGTAACATAAGATTGGAAAGCAGAGGGGATAGCGATCCCCCCTGATAAACACCGTTAGTACGTTCAATATAAACGTCGAATCTCCACATTCCAGTCTGTAGAAAGCGCCTGATGATTTTCAATACTCTTTTGTCGTGTACGAATTTAGATAATTTGTACATTATCTTATCATGATGGATATTATCGAAGAATTTCTCAATATCGATATCGGCAACATATTTATTTCCATTTAATATGTAGCTCCTGGCCATTTGCAGTGCATCCAGAGCACATTTATTCTTTCTGAATCCGTAGCTATGATTACTAAATATTTTCTCTATTGGATCGCAAATTACCTGGAAAATTGCATTTTGTATAAAACGATCGATAACACTTAAAACGCCAATACATCTCGTCCCCATTTTTCGTGGTTTCGGAACATAGACTCCCTTCACTGGACGCGGCATATACGTTCCATTCAAGAGTGAATCTATAAGCTCATCCTTATTGTCCTTAAGCCAGTCTTTCATAGTATCAACAGAAATGTTATCTATTCCGGGCATGCCTCGATTTCTGAAAACCTTCTTGTAGGCAGTATTCAGATTATTCTTTTCGCAGATAGTCTCCATAAGATTTGGAGTCGCAATATCGAATTGGCAAGCCGATTTTTCCGTAATTTGCTCCTCTTTGTGAAATATCTTAACAATCGAATACGTCGATTGCATAAATCACATAGGTTCTTTTAGTCATTTTTCCGCAAAAAGAAAAACACGATTGCCAATCCCTTTTTGGTATTCCATCAAAAATAACACATTCCCGATGTTAATATTATTTCTATCGCGCGACATCTTTAGACGACGATACTAAATCTACTGTTCATGTTGCTACGTTTGGACTTCGGGCTTGCGTCTCCCTTGCTAACTTCCCCTGAATTACAACTCATACAGCCTCTTATCTAGTTCCTGTCCGTTATCGCCAATCCTTTTTCTTTCCTTAAGTGGTTCGCTCCAAAAACGCCCACTTTGATGCCAAATTTTATATCAAAAATGTGCTAATTAAAATACCAAAAGTCACATACATTATATATCAAAGCAAAATATTCTGTAAAGCATAGAATTTACAATAACGTATTGATAAGTTTTCTTCAGTTATTGTTCCACAATTTTTAAGGCATCCGCTAAAGCCATCCTGATGAAGGCTGAGGTTTTTTCGAGCTTGTAAGTCTTTCCCTCAATTTTTATATACGGCCCAAACCTACCTAACATCAACTGCACTTCAGCTCCGGTTTGTGGATCTTTTCCCAAAGTTTTTGGCAAATTGGCGAGGATTATGGCATCTTCTATTTCTAAAGCTGTCGGATCATCGATAAATTTCGGGATCGATAACCGTTTTGGTTTCTTCTCTTTTCCATCTCTATTATCTTTCGTCTTCTCCCATTCAAAATAATACCCGAATGGCCCCTTTTTCAAAAAAACGGTATCATTGTTATTATTCGGATCTTGTCCGATTTCTGTTTTAATAGGTTTCTTCGTATCGACCGCCTGGGTATCATTTTCGTTATCGGCACCCAAGCGCCTAGTAAATTTACAATCTGGATACAGTGAACATCCTAAAAATGCGCCGTATTTCCCCAATTTTAGATGTAATTTCCCCTCTGTACATTCCGGACACGCCCTCGTTTCTTCTACGTTTTTAAAGACATAATCATTTAAATCTCTTTCGATGGTATCGATGACTTCAGTGATTGTTAGTTCTTGAGCCTTCGAGATTACCCCAGTAAATTCGATCCAGAATTTATCTAGAACGGTTTCCCAGATGAGGCGGCCATTCGAAATCTCGTCTAGTTCTTCCTCGAGGCTGGCCGTAAACCCATACTCTATATACTTTTCGAAAAAATTCCTCAAAAAAGAAGTAACAAGGAATCCGATGCTTTCCGGTGTGAAAACTCGTTTCTGCAGAGAAACATATTTTCGCTCTTGCAGGACGTTAATGATCGTAGCATAAGTCGATGGACGCCCGATTCCAAGCTCTTCCAATTTTTTTACTAAGCTTGCCTCATTGAATCTCGGTGGAGGTTGGGTAAAATGCTGATCACATGTTATGCCTCGAAGATCCAGGGCTTCTCCCTCCGTGAGCGATGGGAGATTCTTTTCGGCCCGATCGTCGGTATTATCATCACGAGATTCAACATATAACTTTAAAAACCCATCGAACCCGATGGTAGAGCCGGAAGCGCGGAATTTTGCCTCATGATCGTCTGATGTAATTTCAACCGATACTTGATCGATGATAGCATTTTCCATCTGAGAGGCGACAGCTCGTTTCCAAATTAGTTCATACAAAGAAAATTCGTCTTCAGAAATATAATTCTTGATAGATTGCGGAGATCGCGTAAAAGATGTCGGACGAATGGCCTCATGAGCCTCCTGGGCGTTTTTCGTCTTCGTTTTATAAACTTTTGGCGATTTCGGCAGATACGATGGTTCATATTTGGCCGAAATAAACTCTCGTACCCCATCGATGGCTTCGGATGACATCGCCGTACTGTCGGTTCGCATATATGTTATCAGCCCTTGCAGAGCTCCGTCTACAGAAATTCCTTCATACAGTTTTTGCGCCACTTGCATCGTTTTTTTTGCGCTGAAGCCAAGTTTCCGAACGGCTTCTTGTTGGAGAGTGGAGGTTGTGAATGGAGCATACGGATTACGTTTGATTTTCTTCTTTTCGACTGAAGAAATATAATAGCATTTCTGTTCCAATCTTGATTTAATTTTACTTGCCGTTTCTTCATTTTTAATGTCCAATTTTTCGAGTTTAGTTTTGTCGAGAGTCGCAAGAGTCGCGGTAAAACGTCCAAGTTTTGCTTGAAAATCGGCATGAATACTCCAGTATTCTTCCGACATGAATGCCTGAATTTCAATTTCTCGTTCGACGATCAGCCTAAGGGCAACCGATTGAACGCGGCCGGCTGATCTGGCTCCAGGCATCTTCCTCCATAATACGGGTGATAGCGAAAAGCCAACCAAGTAATCTAAAACTCTTCTAGCCAAATATGCATTAACTAAGTTTTGATTAATTTGATTTGGTGAATTAAATGCATTTATTACGGCAGATTTTGTAATTTCATGAAAAACTACTCTGTACACATTCTTGTTAGTCAAAGTTTCCTTCGATTTTAAAGATTCGAGAATATGCCAAGATATCGCTTCCCCCTCACGATCTGGATCGGTTGCTAAAAACAGGTTATCAGCCTGCTTCAAAGAATTCGATATTTCCTTAATCTGTTTTTTCCCGCGATCATTAAATTCCCAGAGCATCTTATAATGATTCTCTGTATCGACAGAGCCGTTCTTGGAAACCAAATCTCTGATATGACCATAACTGGCAATGACCTTGTAACTGCTCCCTAAATATGACCCCAAAGTTTTAGCTTTCGCCGGGGATTCAACAACAACTACGCCCTTTAACACCTTGTTTGTCGTTTGATACATACCTTATCATAGATTAGAGACTACTTTATCAATCCACTTCCTGACAAATTATTTTTAGCAACGTTGTTGCGTGGAATTAAATTTATCTGAAAAGAGAGGTTTTTTCAGTGAAGTTGGATATACTGTTCCGGATCAGTTTTGGGAATTAATTCTTTATCAGTGGGGATAGGACGTAGATTTTTTGCAGTCAGCGGATTAACGGTTGTTAGCAGGATCTTTGGAGTCGTCAGAGAGGCTATATTTTCCCATTTCATGGGAGCTAGCGCGGAAATGGATGCATTTTTGATAGCATTTAAATTTCCAAGTTTTTTCAGAAAATTCTTCGCAGAAGGCGGATTTCAGTCTATGTTCGTTCCATATTACACTGACTATTACAACTCAGGGAAAATCAAAGCTTCTAAATACTTTTCTTCAAGAATTTTTACAATTATTTTTTTTGTAACTATATTCTTGACTTTGATCGTTTTTATTTTTGCTGACAAATTCGTTTTACTGATGGCACCAGGCTTTTGCAGCGATCGGGAGAAATTTTTGTTAGCAACTAATTTCACAAGGATTATTTTTCCGAGCGTTGTATTTATATCTCTTTCATCCGTATACGGCGGTATTTTAATTGCTCGGGATCGGTTTTTTGCTTTTGCTGTGACTCCGATTTTAATTAATATCGTACTGATTTCCTCACTTCTTTTTGGCAAAAATATTTTACCTCCTGGTCATAGGGTTTCTTGTGGAGTTTTATTGGCTGGAATTTTCCAATTCTGCTATCTTTTCTGGTATCTTAAGAAGAGTGGAATTGCAACTCCTTCATTTTCACGAGTAAAGTTTACACATAAAATAAAACAGTTTTTGAAAAAAATACTTCCAATCTTAGCTGGAGCTGGAGTAGCTCAGATTAATGTATTTATCGATTCGTTACTGGGATCGATTTTGCCAACTGGAACGATTAGCTACATTTACTTTGCTGATAGATTTATACAACTTCCGTTGGCAATCTTTGGAGTATCGATGGGGGTCATTCTCCTTCCGGCAATATCGAAGAAGGCCGTTCAAGATGAGCCAGATCAGATAGTTAAGGTTCAAAATGATGCATTATCTTTTGCCATAAGGATGACCCTGCCGGCCGTCGTGTGTTT
>JAISFY010000079.1 GCA_031263345.1 Holosporales bacterium
CAATAGCTTAGTTCGGGAAGTCTGTTGTGCCAAAAAATTGTCCTATTAACGATGATTTTCGAATTTGGGGATCGGGGGCGATTCTCTAGTGACTCAAGTACACTTGGTTGAATCTTCACCCTGGATTGTGGCGGACCCTCCGGGACGAAGGGGCCGTTGCTATAGATGTCCCAGAAGTGTCCCGAATAGTTGGTTTGGTTCTTTATCGTTGTTATTACCTGTAACTCCGATGGAGCGCATATGATAGCGTTGCCCACCTGCCATGGGACTGCCCCTTGGGTGGTAAACAATCCCATCGATTTGTCGTTCCATTCCTCTGACTTACTTAATGAGTTGATTGCAAATATATATCCAGGCCTGGTGGATGATAAGTTGATTCCAATGGCGGCTTCCTGCCTACTATCCATGGGGCTTTGTCCTGAGAAAAAATACTCATTGAATACCACGATCCCTAAACTGTTGCTAAAATCTGGAGGGATGCTGCCTTCCTGTTTTGCTCCAGTCCCATATCGTGCTATGCTTCCTGTTCCAAGTAATGCTTTAACCATCATTTGTATAGCTGCTAAATTTTTAGGTGAAAGAGGGGCCCTATCGTGTCTAGTCATTACTATTACATAAAACGGAGCTTTTTTGGCCTCTTTTACTGTAGCGGCTGGTTTAGTGCTTCGGAGTAATGCCAGTTTTAGGTTGTCAAATTTTGCTACATTAAAATTAACTGGATAAGCGAAGCTGTGGACACATAACATAGTTACTATTAATATCGATTTTATCCAGAAATTTTTTACTGCGACGACCTTATCATCTGCCTATTATTACTATGATATGCTCAATTAGTTAATTTTGAGTTAATAATCGTAATTTAAAGAGGAATAAGTAGAATACAGAATGTAAAGAATCTAGATAAACTTTAGCATCATTGTTTTTCTATAAATTTTTACCATCAAAGCATGTTACTGGCCGGCAAATGACCAACAAGCCCATTGATATAGAATTTACCAGAACAAAGTCTTTATGATGTATTCACCGAATAAAATCAGATAATCATTACGCTAATACATTTCATTCCAAAAGCTAATCAAGTATTCTCATCTGTCTCACCTTAGTCTCTGTACCTCAAAAAGTTCGTTTTTGTGAATGTAGGCTGCCGCCGGAGATTTGAACTATTTTCTCAAAATTATTTTCAAAAAAGTGAAAAAAGTGGGTTAGGGTTTTTCGACGAATGGTGAATATATAGAGATAGGAGAAGTTGTTTTAAATCATTTAGGCATGGCGGTATTAACGAAAAGTGGACTGGGCGGCGATTGCGGCTTCCATAAATCGACACCGTAGTGAGCCCCGGGGCTAC
Organism: Holosporales bacterium; assembly: GCA_031263345.1. GTDB lineage: Bacteria > Pseudomonadota > Alphaproteobacteria > RUG11792 > RUG11792 > JAIRNI01. The sequence continues at coordinate 1,346 of JAISFY010000079.1, forward strand.
CGAGTGGTCAGTGGTATTTTGAGCTGAATTCAGTATGATTCCACTAATCACAGGTGTCTGCTTTCGACATCAACAAACTTATCCGCAAGGTACTCGGCAACCAACCTTCTATGGCACATTTCAGGACTCTTCTCCGAACAGAGCAGACAGGATTTGTCGAGTAAATCTGGAGAGAATCGTTTCTCTATCCGTCGCTCATTGATGAGTTCATTAAATACCTTTTCATATTCAGCCCAAGTGATTCCGCCGGCCTTATAGCTATCTAACAATTCTTTTGTTGGGGAACAATCTGGCATGTAAATATATCGCTCTTTTAACATTAATTTGAGGCTACCACCATTCGCCCACGGAACAAAGCGAGATGTGCGCCACAAGCGTATATCTACGAGGGTTTTCACTCCTGCATGATTGAGTAAATTATAAAATTCAGCCTCCTTTTTCCCGCAAAATCCAATGGTAAAAAGGCTTATCATTTTCGTAAAAGTAATCCATTCAGCATAATATAGCAGTGATTTTCCTGCATCGAAAATGGCCTAGCAAGTCCGATTCTTAAATGAGCTAGCCATCCATCTGTAAAAATAGAGTTCAGTTCATCTACTTTAACTAAAGCCTACAACATAAAGCTGATTACCCAAAGCAAAATGAAAGCCCATAATATTCCGGCCCGAACGAATCCAATAACCCAGCGCTTCAGCACGACCTCAAGTCCTTTGACACAGAATGTGTACACTGGCTCAGGCCTTGCGACTTCCGTCGTTTCGAGGAGTACGTCGACCGTGACAAGCGAAAATACATCGACCACAAACCAACTCCTGTCCACCAAAACTGTTGAAGGGGAATTCATGCGACCCGCTACGCAAAGCTTTGAATTATCAGGCTTTCTTGCTGGGTGAGAAGCTCAAGATCGTCTTCGACGGAATTGAGCTAGAGTCAGTGGCTCCGCCGGAGGTACAAATCGATGCCTGATCCGGGGGAGGCACTGCCTCAAATTCTTAATATAGCCGATGCAAACGGGCAGATCGTAGCGCGTTTCACGATTCCTGATGGGATGCCAATCGGTACGAAATTGGTACAGTTTTTTGGCGATCAAGGAAGCTACGGCGAGGCAACTTACACCGGCAAAAATACCGTGGCAATCGAAGAACGCCGGCAGGTTACGACCGTTGTCTAAATCGCTATGATCCGTTAGTTTGGCTACTCAGCCACTCCAGTTCAGTGAAAGCATCCGGAAGATTAGGCCATACACAAGTTGCTATTGGAATCAACACATCTTCCCTTAGTTCTCCATCATATGCTATATCGCGTATGTCTATTTTTTCTCGTTTATCATATTCCTCTCGATGAAATATATAATCCAGTATATTTAATTCGCTGCAGATACTTATACACATTTCTGGCATATCCCAACTATATCCCCTTTTTGCCGTTTCTACAGCTCCATAGATGAACATATCG
>JAISFY010000046.1 GCA_031263345.1 Holosporales bacterium
AATACTGGAATATTATCGATAGATATTCCTGGTATGATTGGATTGGTTCCAAATTTGATGTGGATAATTTTTTGCATTTCCTCAAAAAAACTGGCTCCTTTCTTGTATAGAATATACAATGGAGTTTCTTCCTCAAATTTCTTGTACTCCATTATTTTCATCTTACAATTCTTTGTTAATTTTAAAGTTTTTAATAATTCTGAGGTGTTAAACAGTAAATAAAGTCTCCCCTCGATGGGGAGATTACTTTTCGTTATTTCATGTAACTTATTCTCATTAATTTCAGCAAAAATCTTGTGTAGAATGCCGGCCTCGATCATAAAGTGGGTGATTTCAAACGCGTATTCTGACATTAATATGATAAATAGTTCTTTTTGAATTCGTTCGATTGAAAGTCTTAAGATATCATCTGCTTTATTTTTAATAATACTGTCATATAGATTTCTTAAATCTCCAAATTTAGCGCACATCCGATAATATCGGAAAATCCTTAAGGCATCCTCACGAATCCTTTCATTCGGATCACCTATAAATCTAACGACCTTTTCTTGGAGATCCTTCATTCCTCCAAAATAATCAAAAATCTCTCCTGATAGGGTCGTGTAAAGGGCATTTATCGTAAAATCTCTTCGCTTTGCGTCTTCCTCAAAATTGGATGTTCCAATAACAGTACAGCCACGTCCGAAGCATTCATCATCAATCCTAAGGGCTGTAATTTCGAATTTCCTATCCTTGATAAAAACGGTAATTGATCCGTAAGCCAACCCCGTTTTGATACATCTGTTACCCTTCGCTTCCAGAATGTCCATCACCGATACGATGTCGGCGTTAACCGCTAGATCTAAATCATCGGTTACGATTCCTAATAGACCGTCTCTAACGCATCCTCCGACAAATCGTGCTTCAATTCCATTGCCCTCAAGAATCGAAAATAGGGTTCTCGTTTCTGGAAAATCGATGAAGTAGAAGTCAAATTTCAATCCGAAATACCCAAAGCGAGTTTTTGCTTTTCAAGCAGATCACCTCTTCCCCTTTTAGCATATTCTAAGAGCCTATTAAATTCATCTTCTTTGAATGATCTTTGTTCTCCGCTAATTTGAATCTCGATGATCCCATCCCCGGATAAAACGAAATTGGCATCGATTTCAGCCTTCGAATCTTCCGAATAATCCAGATCGAGTAGGGGGGAATTATCGACAATGCCACATGAAATGGCTACGACATGGTTCTTGATTGGGTTCTCCGATACCTTCCTGGTTCTTAACAGTTGCTGGCAGGCCAGATAGAGGGCAACGAAAGCTCCAGTTATACTGGCCGTTCGGGTTCCACCGTCTGCCTGAATGACGTCACAATCAATTTTTATTTGTCGTTCTCCTAGAACGAATAGATCGACTGCCGATCTCAGTGATCTCCCAATCAGGCGCTGTATTTCGAGAGATCTTCCTGCCTGCTTTCCTTTGGCTGCCTCCCGTTCGGTTCGCTCGCTACAGGAACAGGGAAGCATTCCGTATTCAGCAGTAATCCATCCAGTTTTTGAGTTTCGTAAAAATTGTGGAACCCTGTCTTCTATGGTTGCTGCACAAATTACTTGAGTATTTCCGACTTTGATGAAGCAGGAACCGTCTCCGTGAGAATAGTAATGTGGGATTAACGCAATTGGTCGGAGGGCGTCATGCGCTCTATTAAGGGATCTCCTGAACATTCGTTTATATCCTAAATTGTTCTGTTTTTTTGGATGATGCTCAAGGGGTAGCATATCACAAAAAAATCGGCCTCCATACTGAAATTAGAGATCGGATTTTATGCTTAGGTATAACCTAAAGTTTTGTTATACTGCTCCGGATTTCTTTGATTGCTGTAATTTTTTATAAAATGTCGAGCAGTATTTATCATTTTAGATCTGTCGAAAAAAAGTGGTCAGAAATTTTTTCACGATATTCAATTTCCAATTCAGAAATTTTACGAAATCGGCAAAAAAAATATTACGTACTTGAGATGCTACCATATCCGTCTGGCAAGTTACACATGGGGCATATTAGGAATTATACGATAGGCGATGTATTGGCTCGTTATAAAAAAATGTCCGGATATGCGGTGATTCACCCGATTGGATGGGATTCATTCGGTTTGCCCGCAGAGAATGCAGCGAGGCAGTCTGGGGGACACCCAAAGACCTGGACCGAGGCTAACATAGCCTCCATGAGGGAACTGCTGCAAGTTTTCGGGTATATGTACGATTGGCCTAGAGAAATCAGTACGTGTAGCGAGAATTATTATGCTATGGAGCAGAAGATTTTTCTGGACTTATTTGATAGAGGGATGGTTTATAGAAAAAAATCCTATGTTAATTGGGATCCGATCGATCAGACTGTCTTAGCTAACGAACAAGTAATCGATGGGCTTGGATGGAGGTCTGGAGCTCCGGTCGAAAAAAGAATCCTGGATCAGTGGTTTGTGCGGATTACTGCATATGCAGAAAAACTTTTATCGGGGCTTAAAGAATTAGAGGGAAAGTGGCCGGATAAGGTTTTAAAGATGCAGGAAAATTGGATTGGGAGATCCGAGGGAGTCATCGTCAATTTTAAAATTGTTGGCAGCAATAGGACGATTCCAATTTTCACGACGAGACCTGATACCTTATTTGGATCCTCTTTTATCGCCCTTTCTCCAGATCATGAAATTGCTACTGAATTAGCCAAAAATGATCTTGATGCTGCAAGGTTTATCGAAAATTGTAAAAAAGGAGCGATTACTGAAGAGGCCTTTGCTAAGGCCGAGAAAGATGGATGGAAGACTCATTTGTATGCAGAGTGTTTTCTAGTTGAAGGAAAGAAACTTCCGATATATATAGCAAATTTTGTTCTGATGGATTACGGAACGGGGGCCGTTTTTGGCTGCCCAGCTCACGATGAAAGAGATTTTGATTTTGCAAAAAAATATAATCTGCCGATTATTAGAGTTATACATTCGGAGGAAGAATTGCCATATTCGGGAGAAGGAAGGCTTATCAATTCATCTTTCTTAAACGGGCTAAGTACTGGCGATGCAAAAATTGAAATGATTAAATATATCGAGGAAATTGGAGCCGGAGAGGGTAAGGTTACATATAGACTGAGAGACTGGCTGGTCTCGAGGCAACGGTATTGGGGCTGTCCGATTCCAATCATTCACTGTCCATCGTGTGGTATCGTATCGGCCAAAATCCCAGTCCTCCTCCCTGAGGATATTATCATAGACGGTATCGGTAATTCACTCGAGAAACACCCTACATGGCGATTCGTAAAGTGTCCGAAGTGCGGGGAAGAGGCAGTTAGAGACACGGATACCCTCGATACTTTTTTCGAATCGTCGTGGTATTTCTTAAGGTATTTGTGTCCAGATTATAGTGATCCGATCGATAGAGATATTGCCGATGCGGCAATGCCGATTGATATTTGTATTGGCGGAGTAGAGCATGCCGTTCTCCACCTATTGTATGCCCGATTTTTCGTGATGGCTTTAAAGGATATGGGATATATATCCAGCGGGATTTCATTTATGAAACTGTTGGCACAGGGAATGGTTTGCCATAAATCGTACAAAAATTCAGATGGAGAATGGGTTTATCCTGATGAGGTAAGGCGAGATAATAATGAGAAATTCATCGATAGGTCTGGGAAAGAAGTCATTGAATATTCAGCAGAAAAAATGAGCAAATCCAAAAAGAATATCGTTAATCCTCAGGTTATTGTTGATTCTCATGGAGTTGATGCCACGAGATTATTTATCGTCTCTGATACACCTCCAGAAAAAGATTTCGATTGGAATATTGATGCTTTGGACGGATCGTGGCGATTTCTCAATAAAGTGTGGAAAACTTTTAATCTAGTCTTTAGTGAGCTTGGTGTTCAGATAGGAGGCTCGAATTCTTTACTCAAGACTACGCATATTTACCTCAAAAAGATTTCGGAGGCATACGATTCTGTGGCGCTAAATAAAGCCATTGCCTTCGTTCGAGAATTTTTCAATGAGATTGAGGCAGGGGTGAAAACCGAGACTAATGAATCACTGAGATTTGCATTTAAAAATTTTATTAAGGCACTTTCTCCGATAGCTCCGTATATTTGCCATGAAATGTGGAAAATTATTGGAGAAACGACTGAGCCGTTACAAGATACGGAATGGCCAAAGATAGACGAAAGACTAGCGATAGAGAATACGGTTACGATAGCCATTCAAGTTAACGGAAAATTACGTAAGACGTTTGAGGTGGAGAGAGATACTAGTGAACCTATCCTCGAGGCTATGGCAGTCACATTGCTCGAGGATTCTATACAGAAATCTTTAATAAAAAAGATTGTCATTATTAAAAATCGAGTAGTAAATATTGTGATTTAATAAAAGGTGTAGTATAATGAGAATATCATTACAGATGAGGTATTGTTTTATATGATGCCATTTAAAAGATTTTTTGCGTCAGTTATAGTATTTTGTGTGTTCTCTGCTCTATTTTTAACTGATATGTATTCAGTAAGAGCTGCAAGTAGTGTGAAAGCCGATACGGAGAGATTGACTCCGCAGGCGCAAGTGGAAATTATAAAGCAAGCTAAAGCTCGAGCAGAAAGGTTCATTAACTTGTTTAAAAATAATTCACCACCACCAGTGGTAAAACAGTTTGCACAGGAAGAGGTAGATCTTCAAGCGGTCACGATGCGTGCTAAGTGTGGCACGGAGGAGAAGGATAAACTGGTGGGGCAGCTAGCATCGGTGGTAGAATCATTATCTCGAGAAGTGAGAGAGCAGGTTAAGGAATGTAAAATAGGAAATGCTAAACTTACAAAAGAGGGTAAAAACTTTGCTGTGGTCGAACTGCGGTTAGGAAACCAGAATGGCGATAGTTTTAGTGTATTGGTGGAAGTAAGCAAGAGTAGCCGGAAAATTGTTGAGGTATCCGTTTCCGGTATACTTGTAGTAAATCTTGCGGTTTCTAAAATGAAAGCGGCAAAAAAAGGTAAATAAATGTGGAAAATTTTACTGGTGAGCTTACGCAGGATACTAACAATGGACGGATCGTAATTCGGTATGTCTCTGGAAAGAAGCAAGGTACCACCAAGTTCATTGATAAGTTTACTGGATTGGTATTATCGGAAATTGAATACCGTGATGATGTGATCGACGGGAAAATCAAACAATTTTACCAGAGCGGGGCTATTTTATCAGTTGTCACTTACAAGGGGGGGATTCTGGATGGCCCATTCGTTTCGTATTACGAAAACGGAATGAAGCAAATGGAATCGTTTTACGTTAATGGAAAGCAGGATGGAACTACTATTACTTACGATGAATTTGGTGATACCGTCGCAGAGAGCCATTATCGCCAAGGGATGAAACACGGGCAAAACACTGTGTATTACCCGAAATCTCTAGGTGGCGGCGTGTTCGAACTATCCTCATTTGAAAACGGTAAATTAACTGGAAATCGGGTAACCTTCTATGATACCGGAGAGCCCATGTCCGTTACTCCGTATATCGCCGGTAGAGCCCAACAGTATCCCAAAAACTATTCCAAGAATGGAGAAGAACTACGTCCTTATAAACTAGGTTAATTCCCATCCTTTTCGGACGATTTCTGTTTATTTTCCGGTTCCAAATTTTCATTAGTATCCCGATCGACAGGAGTGCTTTGCTCCTGAGCTGTCATGACCCTTAAAGATATCTCAGAGGTTACCTCTGGATGGAGGACGACAGTAATCCGATGGGTACCTACGATCTTTATTGGAGAATCAATTCTAATTTGGGATTTATTGATGATAAATCCTTGCTCAGCCACCTCTTCTGCAATATCAGCCGCTCGAACGGAACCGAATAAAAATCCTGATTCACTTGATTGCCGAATGAGGACTATCGATACATTGTTCAATTTTGCTGCAACGATTTCAGCCTCTTTCTTCAACTTGAGACTCGAAGCTTCGATTTCAACTTTCTTTAGAGCAAAATACTCAAGATTTGCTGGTGTTGCCCTTAATGCTTTTTTTTGAGGTAATAAAAAATTCCTGGCATAACCAGTTTTAACATTAACAACATCCCCTATAGATCCCAATTTTAGAACTCTCTCTAACAAAACGATCTGCATTCTTCCCAATCCCTCTTTTCCATAATAAAATTCTCCGGCAATTAAAAAATATTCACGACACGCTGATATCTTATCACTGATGTTTTGATACGTCTAGATTGACGTTGTGACAAAGTATTTCATCACATCGAATATTGTGCGTTAATTGATTCTTAACCGATGTATATTATTCTAATACTTGCCTTGAAAGTATTGGAGGGTTAAGTATGCTTTGGGAAAGACTGAGTATTGTGATTTCAATGATAGGAATCATCGAAACTTGCAGCGCGACGCAGCTATACCATCATTCCGATGGCTCCGATTTCGATCCATGGCTTGGCCTTAGCCACCTACAGCTTCCCATTCATTACTCCCCATTTTGGGGGGGCTCTATGTTGAGTAGTAATTATTTAAGAAATCTCAGATTTTTTGGAAATATCAAAACGAGTGTAAAATTTAGACATTACGGATCAAACGTTTTTGTTGATCGAAGATATGATATCGGTGGTGATAAAGTTACTGAACTATTAATTAAGCTATTTCCATCAAATACTTCCGATTCAACGGCGACTCTGGAAGCTCATTGGAATTCTAGCGACAATTTGGGTAATTTTATTTTGAATAAACTTCAACAGGACAAAGATGGTGCTTTGGGCCAGATGGCTAGTCTGCTAGTTAAGGCTGAAATTTTTAGATTATCGTTATCTGGGAAGAATCCATTTGTTCCGGGGTTGCTCGATTTGCTAAAATCTGCTCCAGCCCATCAATTTCTCCAGAAACTCAATACTTTCCCAAAATCTTACAAGGCCGCAGATGATGTTCGTCAAAATTTAAAATTTCTTCTTAATTCTAAGATGGGAATGAGTGGAATTAATACCCTTCTGGTTGATTCTTTAAAACATGAATTACTATATCGTTATCCTATCTTTACTATCGAGCATGCACTTTTAGCCTTCAATTGTTCAATGCTGCAAAGTGTAGAGGATGTCCAGATGTTTTTAATGAAATGGGATGCGATGAGGAATTTCACCTTCCACGAAGATTATCTACATACAGAGCAAAACATTTTCGATACCAATTCGGTAATTTCACTTGCCAGGACTATGAGTATTGATCTTAATGAAATGACCAGCGGTATTCCATATGTCAATCCGGTCGGTAGCGGATTTACCAGAAAATGGGTAATGTCACCTGACGATAATACCGTCGTTCAGACTTCTGAGCAATTTTCTGATTGTGTAGAATCGTCGATTAGACACACTATGAACTATATCATTTGGAGTTCTGGAACGTCTTCTTTCGACAAGGAGGTTATCAGAGGGCGTGTTCTCAGTAGCTATCCATCGGTAGAACAGAGACGAAGAGGGGATCGTCTCGATTACTTAGAGGAATTTTACAGGGCTACTTTTAATCGAAATGATGGTAGCCTAATGACGAGGGCTCAGTGGAACAAGGTAACGTTTGGCCTCAATTCGGAAAACGATATGTTGAGTCCTTATCCAATTGTTTATAAACGCGGGCTCGATATTCCGAATTCAGGGAACGAACTCGTTTCGAATTTGGTTAATGTCGTTGGAGTTATTGGCGGGATTCTTGGGATTAAATCGGATATTGTCATGAATGGAGTCGGTAACTTGCCGAGCCTCCTGAATAGACTGCGAGATTTGTTTACAATTATAAATCCTAATAATCAGTATGCCCTAAATTTCGAAAGATGTGACCCAACGCAATCTTTAAAATCTGAAAGGTTACAAACGTTTGTTAGGATTGCAGTCACATCACGTGAGAATAGTTTTAATTTTCTCCTGAATAACTATACCGGGCACGGTTCCGTTACGCTCGATTACCATCCGCCACAATTACGTTCATACGGCGCAGTAGCGGGCGGGATAAGGAATTTTGCCGATTATCTTTTCCCAGATTTCCCAGAGCAAAACCCTTATAGCTCGATATTTTCATTCGCTGGCTCGAATAGTTTAGATTACAAATTATTACGTGCCGTTAGAGTATTTAGTGGTTGTACCGATCAATTTTTAAAATCTGCGATTAATCAATCGATTGTAAATATTGCCGGTAAGATGCCATTTGCTGATGAGGGAAGAGCGATGGATATATTCAAAAAATTAGTTTTTATGTGTAAATTTAATGACGAAACGTATAAGGCAGTAAGAGAGTTGATTCCGGATCCTAGGCATCTGCAGCTGAATCTAAAACAAGTCGCGTTGCATGTAACCCTTTCTGAATCCGATCAATTTGATATGACAGAAGATAATGGTTATATCGAAGAGCTCAGCCTATCGGGAGCGATTAATGATGTCGTTAAATACGATCGTCTTTCCCCCAGTTTGAAAATAATTCATCTTTCCACGCTTTGGAACCTCGATAGATTAAACTTCAGGCGTTTTACTAACCTAAGGAAATTAAGTATTACCTGTAATAATTATAGCAACTTAATGTTGCCAACTGTATTACCACCTGTAGAGGTTACAATTACAAGATTAAGATGATTTATTAATTCGCTAATTTCCTGTTTTTAGTAATAAATTCTTAGAGAAACTCAATATTTTTACATAAATAATTATATTTCTTCGAATTCTAAATTCCATATTGTTTTTCCAAAATTATCTGATTTACATTTAAAATTTGTAAGAATCATTGCAAGGATGGGACGAAATGTTATAAATCCGTCTCCTGTCTCCAATGAATCATCGACATACTTCATAATCGGGTTGTTTGATCCGTACTGTCTGATTTCGATTAGCGAAGAAATCTTAAAGCGGTTACCACTCTTAAGAAGTGATACGTCCGGAATATCCTGTGTTTCTATGCAACATCTTTGCTTGATTTCCCTTCGTTGTATCGTGATAGGTTCCAAATTAAGATTTCTTGGAATATCGAATTTGTCTATCGGATACAAGGTTTGAGTGGCGTTGCGTGAAATAAGGACAATGCCCGTATCCGATTCAATTTTCAATGTGAATAACTTGTTCATAATTTTCTTTTCCTCCTTTGTTAAATGTGGAAATATAGCTTATTAACCAATTATTAATCATTTATATTTACACTAAATACTGACGGCGACATTGTTTTCATGGTAATTCTGTATGAATACCGGTTTTCTACACGGTATGTGTGTAATTTCATGCTCACTCGTTATTTGGATATTTCCAAGTAGATCCGCGAGTTTGATCAGGGAGATTCAGAATAGTGACCAGATATCAAGTACATTATCTCGTCATTTAGAGCAATTTGATCCCATAAAAACGAGAGTCGTCGTTGCTTGCGAAGCAGATGGGAAAACCCAACTATACGCCATTACCAGCATGCTTGCGACTCTAGAAGAGTCGTTATCCCATCCACTGGTACAATGCACTGATGTTACCATCGGTCTTTCAGCTGGGGCATATAATGCATACGGTTTGGCTATCGGGATTCTTCAACAAGAATTACTTGATCGTTTTCCTGATACTGCCAGCAAGCTAACGATTCCTGCAAGCGTCAGCTGCTGTTGCGCCGTAACCAGAAGCCTAAAAAATATAACTAGCATTTACGCAACGGGAAAGATACCAGACGCTTCAGACAAATCGTTAGAAAACAATTATGATGCATTTACGGATATAGCGAGTCTCAAAGCTAGGCTCAATGACGTAATAGCAGGCGATCCAACTATCCCGCTAATTGATTATAGCCTAACACAAATTACTAATCCAGTAGAAAGAATAATCGCTTCCATGGTAGAACGGGATTTGGCGGCACGAAGTAACTACGCCAAAATCTGTTGGACGAATGTAGTCGGTTTAGCGAAGATTGCGATAAAAAAGGCCGATAAAGTATATCAGGATTTTGAGGATCAATCTACTGACCAAGAGACTTCTCAGAATACTGGGCACATGCGGGATAAATCAGATGAATCGACTAGCGACGAATCTTCCGAAGAATTCGTCACGGGACGCCCAGATTATAGATATAAAATTCATTTTGGTACGCAACGTGCTCCTGTTATCGTTGTAAGATTTAGTGCTAACACTACCAACGAGAGAATGACATCTATCCATTTTGATCTAATTGAAAAGCCATTTGCTCTCGAATTGTCGTATGATTTTAATGTGCCGCTTATTTCGTATCCATCGAAGAAGTTATCATTCGATACGATTAAATCATGGATCACGGTCTGTACGAAAAATACTTTTACCGATGAAGAATCTGATAATGCACAAACTATGGCCGCTCTGGCTAGATTTCTTAACACAAGATTGGACTTAAAACGCCAGCTACCTGTATAAAAAATAGTACACCATATCCTCTGATAACTAACTATCGATCAAAATCGAGAATTTAGCCATTGTGGTTCATGTTCCGCTGTGATAACATGTTAATACAATTGAATTGATTCGTTTCGAATGAAAAGTTTGTTTGAGGCAGTGTTAAGACTAGAAAATGTCGATGAAGTTGAAAAATTCTTTATTGATCTTTGTACGCTGCGGGAACTTAAGACTTTAAAGGAAAGGTGGGAGGTCTGTCAGTTTCTTAATTCTGGGCAACTTTCCTACCGTGAAATCAGCGTAAAAACCGGGGCGAGTACAACGACGATAACACGGGTTGCCAGATTTCTAAAGAATGAATCGTTCAATGGGTATAGATGTGTACTGGACAAAATAGATAAGGATCATGGCGATGATGAATAGAAAAGGAGTTCTTGCGATTGGTGGCGGGATCGCTCTGCTAATTGGGATAATGTTTTTTTTTAAAAATCCTGATGAGAGTGATCAGATTAAGCGCTTTAAGGTCACCGTTTGTAAGGTTATAGAACATGAAGCAATTAACGCGGTTGCTGAAGGTATTCGGGATGAGCTTAGTCCCGATTCTGAATTCGAACTCGAAACTAGTACTTGCCAAGGGAATCAGGGAGTCGCTTCTCAAATTGCTTCGAAGGCCGCTAATGATGATACGAAGATTTTCGTAACCATTGGGACGACGCCGACGCAAGCCGCATTTAAGCTAGCGATGGAAGGTAAGTTGAATTTGGTTTTCAGCTCTGTAACAAATCCTGGCGATATTGCTGCTTCTTTCGAGTCCTCGAATACGACTGGGGTCTCGAATTTTATTCCTCTTAAACCACAAATCGAACTATTTAAACGCATTCAGCCAAATTTGAAAAGGCTAGGAATAATTTATAATTCGAGCGAATCCAATTCGGTCGCGATTGTTGATGCATTACGCCCCATTCTACAGGAAATGGGAATAACGATGGTCGTTCGATGTATCCAGAAATCATCTGACCTTCCGCAGGCCGTAAACTCCGTAGTTAACGAGATTGATGCCATTTTCATTAGCAATGATAACACGGCCCTAGCCGGTATTCCGTTTATCATTAAGATTTGCAATCGGAGGAAGATACCGGTATATGTGAGCGATACCGATCAGGTCGAAAAAGGGTGCCTTGCCGCCCTCGGGCCAAATCAATTCGATATTGGACGCCAAACTGGAGCTATGATCAAAAAAATAAAAAATGGAACCGATATAAATGATATTAAAATTGAGTACCCAAAGGCGAATGAATTGTTTATTAATTTAGAGGCTGCAAGAACCGTCGGAATAACCATTCCCAGCGATATCATAAGTAATGCTGATAAAGTTTTTGGAGGCGATCGAAAAAAATGATTGCCATACAGGAAATCTTGACGAGCATTGATGTTGGGTTAGTATTTGGGATCGTCGCGATTGGTATATACCTAACCTTTAGGACAGTAAATTTTGCGGATCTAACTTGTGATGGGAGTTTTTCCCTTGGATCGGCCGTTTCGGCAATCCTTATTGTTAATAGAGTAAATCCATATCTAGCTTCAGTAGTTTCTCTTATATCCGGTGGCATTGCCGGTTATTTGACTGCTATTTTAAATATCAAATTCAAAATAGCAGATCTATTATCTGGAGTAATAATCGCGTTTATGTTATACTCAGTAAATCTTAGAATAATGAATGACGCGCCGAATATAACTCTGGCAGATGAGCAGACGATTTTTCCAGGTATAAATACTTCTCTTACGATCTTTGCTATAGTGTCGCTTTTAACGCTTGCTGTGGTCTATTTATTATTCAGCCGTTTCGGACTAAAACTCAGAGCCGTCGGTTACAATAAACAGTTTTCTGTGATTTCTGGAATTAATATTAATTTAATGACGATCGCTGGTGTTTCTATCAGTAACGCACTAATCGCTCTCGGTGGGAGCTTGTTTAGTCAATACCAGGGATTCTGCGATATTTCTCAAGGATCTGGGATTCTTGTTATCGGGTTGGCCTCCGTTATCATTGGAGAGAAAGTTTTTTCATTTAAAAAAGAGCCACTTATTATATTTTCGTGTATTCTCGGTTCCATATTATACAGAATTTTTATAAATATTGCTTTACACGGAGGGACTTTCGGTATAAAGACTCAGGACCTGAATTTGATAACTGGCTTTATGACGATCGGCGCGATGCTGATAAGAAAAAGATACAAAAATGCTTAAATTGATTGATATATCTGTTGGTAGCATACTTAATAACCTAAGTTTAGTCGTCGATCGAGGAAAATGTGTATTGATTGTCGGTGAAAATGGCGCCGGTAAAACTACCTTATTCAATACGATTGCCGGTATTATTAAACCGGATTCGGGTTACGTAATCTTAAATGGGCGAGATATAACTAACCTTCCACATTACAAAAGGGCCGTATGGATTTCCAGCGTTTTGCAGGATCCAAGGGCAGGAACAATCGGGGAGATGACGATTGCTGAAAATTTATATTTAGCCTCCATGAGGCGGAATAAGTGTGTAAAGAGGTCTATTACCTCGTTTAGGGAAAAGCTTAGCGTTTTAGAGATGAATTTGGAAAATAGGCTGCAGGAAAAAGTTAAAAATCTTTCTGGTGGGCAGAGGCAGGCCTTGAGCCTCGTTATGGCAACGATGACGGATTATGAGTTACTGCTACTCGATGAAATCACTGCCTCCCTCGATCCAAAAAATTCCCATACCATCATGCGGCTGGTGGACAAGATCGACCGCGATGAGGGTAAAACGTGTCTCATGATAACTCATAATACCGATTACATAGAGTCGTTCAGAGTGAATAGACTGAAACTTAGCAATGGGAAAGTGGAGGAATCCTAGAGGGTCTGATTACCTGCAATAGACAAGAATTAATCTGACAGATGTGTTATAACTAAGAGAGCGAAACGGACGAAGCCCATATGAGGCAAGTTCGTTCGTTTTGCGAAAGTG
>JAISFY010000033.1 GCA_031263345.1 Holosporales bacterium
AAAATCTCAACTAGTGGAACCATAATGTATACGTTTTTGTTAAAATCTCTACGTACTTTATGCGTTCCGCTGTCTTTTTTCTAGGGGGTTCATCAGCTCTTTCGCGAATCTCAGGTTAAAGTTACGTTAATCCAGTTTAATGGCTTCCAGAAATTAAATAGCTCGTTACCGGATTGACAGTATTGGAAGATATCACTGGAGTTGTTGATAATTTTTTTTATTGATAGATAATCTACTGGTAATCAGCTTCCTTGTTGATTTTATTTCCAAATATGAGGACCATCTGTTACGATCGAATTCTGTTTATCGCGCTACGCTCTAAGAATGTCATGGTGAACACGATGAGTAATGCAGAGAATGAGAAAGAGGTCGTCATCGTTGGGGCTGGACCTGCCGGCCTAACCTGTTCGATATATCTCGCTCGCTCTGGATTGGTTCCAGTCGTTTTTACTGGAGATGTACCCGGCGGGCAACTGATCAAAACAGACGTAATCGAGAATTTCCCCGGATTTCATGAGGTTTCTGGGAACGATCTTATGATGAAGATGATGTCACAGGCTGAAAGTTTGGGGGCCAAGTTTATTTATGAAAGGGTTGACTCGATATCAAGAGATGATAATCATTTTCGCCTGAAATTAAATTCTGGAACGGAAGTCGATTCGAGAACGGTTCTCATCGCTACAGGAGCTACTCACAAAAAAATCGGTTGTCCAGGAGAAGAGGAATTTACTAATAAAGGCGTATCATGGTGTGCGACGTGTGATGGCCCCTTGTTGAAAGAGAACAAGCGAGTGGCCGTCGTCGGAGGTGGAAATACAGCCTTAATGGAGGCCCTGTTTCTTTCCAAGTTTGCTTCGAAGGTTTTTTTAATCCATCGCAGATCTGCGCTTCGTGCAGATAAAATTATGCAAGATAGATTATTTAGGAACGATAAAATTGAGGTAATTTGGAATAGCGAGATTGTTGGGATTCTCGGAGATAATTTTCTCAAATCCATTCTTTTGATGAATTCTATCGATAAATCCGAAAGTAGGTTGGATGTAAGTGGATTATTTATAGCCATCGGTACCGTTCCAGTTTCATCTTTCGTTCAAAATCTTGTCGATACGGATGAGGATGGTTACATCAAAGCGGCCAATACGTTAACATCGTGTAATGGGATGTTTGCGGCTGGAGATGTTGTAAGTGGCAGCCTAAAACAGGCTGTATTCGCGGCTGGAAATGGTGCATTAGCTGCCAAGCAAATCGATGAATATCTCTGGATGAGGCTCTCCTGATGACTCCACAAGATTTAAAAAATATAGGGCTTATCGAGAGCACGATAAAGAATATAAAGAACTTTGTTGATTTTGAATACACTATTCTCCGAATTAAGGATCTCGAGGATAAAGTAAATGCCACTGATTTTTGGGATAATTCAGAAATTGCAATTTCTGTCATTAAAGAACGAGATAAGCTCCTGGGTTCTATTTCTGTAGTCAGGAAAATTGAGGCCCAATTGAGTGAAATATTAGAGCTTATAGAGTTGGCCGAATCTGAAAATGATTCTGCATCTGTAGCCGAATTTAGTAGATCCCTAGAAGGGTTAGCGAAAGAGGCCTTTACGAGTCAAATTGAATCCATATTGAGTGGTCCACAAGATTCTTCTAATTGTTATGTTGAAATAAATTCTGGAGCGGGTGGGACTGAGGCTCAAGATTGGGCGGAAATGCTTGCTCGAATGTATTTTAGATGGGCTGAAAAAAGGACTTACAAAACGGAAATAACGGATAAAACGGATGGTGAGGAGGCTGGAGTTAAATCGATTACTCTTTATATCAAGGGGACGAAGGCGTATGGGTGGCTTAAAAAAGAAACTGGAGTTCATAGGTTGGTTAGGATTTCTCCATTCGATTCAAACGCGAGGCGACATACGAGTTTTGCATCCGTTTTGGTAACGCCCGAATTGGAGAATGATATAGCGATCGAGATAAATGATTCCGATCTAAGGATAGACACTTACAGATCTTCTGGGGCTGGTGGGCAACACGTTAATAAAACGGACAGTGCCGTTAGGATAACTCATATTCCGTCCGGAATTGTGACTCAGTCTCAGGTCGATCGATCTCAACACAGGAATCGAGAAATTGCTATGAATATGCTCAAATCGAAATTATATACAATAAAATTAAAAGAACAAGAAGACGAGATTAAGGCTTCACAAAACAAAATGGATATCGCTTGGGGAAATCAGATTAGGTCGTATGTGTTACAGCCATATCAAATGGTTAAAGATACCCGAACGGGCATCGAAAAGGGCAATGCTATGGCCGTTCTGGACGGAGATATCAATGAATTTTTGGAAGCTGCGATTTCGACGATATAGGTAACGTGTTTCCAACTGATTGTCTGGATATCGCCAATTCTTGCTTCGTTTTCGCATCTGCTGGATCTGGGAAGACTAGCGTTCTCGTCAATCGTTATGTGAAGGCGTTGATGTCTGGAATAAGTCCTCGAGAAATTTTGTGTCTAACCTTTACGAAGGCAGCGGCATTCGAGATGGAATCTCGGATCTTGGCTACACTCGAAAAGCTTTGTTTAAACGAAGATGAATTTGCGAGACATTATCTGGCGAATGTGATTGGGATAACGGATTTTGACGATGGGACTTTAATGGCTGCCGAGCGTCTTTTTTTTGATTTTCAGGATGATCTACATAATACTAAGATTACAACTCTTCACTCTTTTTGCCAAGATCTATTATCTAAATTTCCACTAGAGGCTGGGCTGAATTCAAATTTCGAGGTTATCGATGAGAGCGATGCAAGCGAGCTCATGAAAATGGCCAAATGTAATGCCTTCGCAGCACTGGAAAAAACGAACCCGGAATCATTGCAAGATTTGGCGAGTCTCGTTTCGGGTTATGCCCTAGAGGAATTCACCAATAGGATTTTATCCTCTCCTGCTCGATTA
>JAISFY010000066.1 GCA_031263345.1 Holosporales bacterium
ATTTTCTTCTTAATATTATAAGTGCACTCGTTGCTTATCAGTTCTTGCCCAAGAAACCTTCAGTGAGCTTCGCCGCTCTTAATAACCTTGCAAAAAATATCGGCCTTATGTAAAACTCAGGTTTCTTAAGAAAATATTATGATGAAGCGGCCTTGTACACCCCATTCCATCGGGTTCCTCTTTTTGTGTTTTTTATGGTAGACTATTGTCATAGATGGGAGAGAAATGCATTCGGTAACGATTGGAAGAATTATGAAGAGGGATGTTAACGTTAAGGGCAGAGCATATTATCAGAATTTGAAAACTAAATTTTTAACATCAGCAAAAGAGGCTGCCTTGTCAGGAGATAGAATTTTATCTGAATATAATCTCCAAATTGCCGAGCACTACGCTAGAGTCATTTCTGAAAGATTTAATAATCCACGAGAGCAGAAGCAGCCTCAGGATCAAGTAAGACAAATCATTCCGGAGAAAATCGACGAGAAAAGTAAGATTCAACAAAGCCAGGATGTACCAGTTTATGGCTCAACGGCGACGGTAGTCGATCCTCCAGAAGGACCAGTAAAACCGATGAGAGTACGTAGATTTCGATCAAAATCCTCAGGAAAAACGAATCCGGTAGAAAATGCAAACATTCCAGAAAAATTTCCAGATCAGGAACCGGCTGCGGAGAGTATTATTGTAGTTAAGAAACGTAGTACGAGAAAGCGAATCGTTAAAGATAAAGATTAGTATTAAGATGATTCCGTTTTTACGATAATTTATTCAGCTCGCATATCGTTACGGACTTGCCAGTTATTTTGACAATATCGTCGGTGGTTTCGATATCTAGTATACCCGTCCGGCGAGATGCCTGGTATGCTCTAAACCTAGATTTTCTGAGAACTGATCTCCAGTAGTACGCCAATCTGCAGTGCATCGAGCCACAAACCGGATCTTCATAAATTCCAACTCGTGGTGCGAAGTATCTAGAGCTGAAATCGAAATCTCCGCTCCCAGCTCCAGTAATTGCGATCGCTCTGGTATCGATTTTTTTGATGGCATCAAAATTCGGGATAGCCCTAATAACGTCATCGGCGGAGGGTAATACGATAACATAAATTAGATCATCTTTCAAGATTTCGATATACTGTTCAACATCGAGAATATGTTCAATCGAAAATGATACATCATTATATTTATAAATGGGCTTGATTGCAAATGACAAAGTAATACTTCCCGTATCATTCAGCATCGCCCCAATAGTATCGGAATTATACTTGAAAAGTACAGAATTATATGATGTTATTTTTTGAGAGAATAAAATGTGCGCAGCGGCTAAGGTTGCATGTCCGCACAGTGGAGCCTCATCCACCGGCGAAAACCACCTTATATAAAACTCGTTTTCGGTTATATGCTTTACAAATGATATTTCAGACCAATCGTGGTACGATGCTAATTCCTGCATTTCGCCTGGCCGTGGATATTCTTCGACGATACATACTCCAGCCGGATTCCCTTTAAACGGTTTATCAGTGAAAGCATCAACCAGATAAAATCGCATGTTCAAAAAAAAAAAAATGATATAGAATCGAAACTTAGTATTTAGCATTATACACCGATTTATCTAGAAAATTATGGTACTTCAATTGCGCGGAAAAAATCGAAAATAAATCATCGCTGATTAATACTGGATTTTGATTAATATTAACTAAATATTAACTAATACTACTAAAATAACCATTTGACTACCTCCAAAGCTATATAGTACGATTTCTCTAATGGAATTATTTTTAACTCTAGAATCAACTAATTGGGGAGGAAAACAATGAAAAAGGTATGTCTCATTACGTTATTATTAACCATTCCTGGAAATGCTATGCAGGGTAGCAACCAGCAATCACAGTCACCTTTAACACCGCCAAACACGCCCAATCCGCTGACGAGCAGGCCATTATCATCTTTAGGCTTAAGTGGAAATACTTCTCCCATAATGCCACAATCGCAAGCGAGTATTGTCGCGCAGTATCATGCTTTACAAGAAGAAAATGCCGCCCTACTTTTAGAATTAAATTCAACAAAGACAAGTACACGAGAGCACGCTGAGGCCATGACTACCGCGTTTCAAGATCGGATTGCTAAGCTAAATGCATCCATTAGAGAGAGCGAGCAACAAAAAAATCATGTGGAAATTGAACTCAACATCACAACTTTTCGTGTACAGCAGTTAGAAAATCAAGTTAAAGAATTAGAGGAAGGGCATAGCAAACTCATCGCTCTGCAGAAAAAGAAGCAAGAGGCAGATTGCGAGATCGCTAGACTTACCGCCACTGCGAAGTCCTACCAAAAAAAAGCTTCAGAAGCTAATGCGTTTTGTGCCGAACTAGATAGATGCCGCCTTGAAAACGCAAAGCTGAAAAGAACTATTACTGATCTTCAGAACCAATTGGACTCGGAAAGGGCCGAACATGCATTATTCATAACCCAGCTGAAAGCTGCTCCTGTGACCAAGTAATTATATTATAGAAGCATTTATTACAGATAAATTTCATTGTAATAAATGCTTTATTACGCGTATGGGACATGGGAGAGCGTCCAGGTATAAACGGGCTTCTAATGACAATAACTCCCTTCCCTCTAAGACTTAATGCGATGAATCCTCGAGTTCGCCATAACGTATGTCAGAGAATGTTGAAAATCTCCCAGAAATAGAAACCTTAACATTAAGGTGAATTGACTTAGAGTTTTGTATCCAAATCTTTTTAATGCATTGCCTACAATGATCTCCTAGACGCGAAAAGGGTGGAGAACTATAATATCCATCAGATTCCCTCATCACTGAGGGAAATGTATATGTACTGGGTACTGGGCTGGACGTATAAAAAAAGAGGAGGAGTGAGGTGTTGGATGGCGGGTTCGTTGGTGCTCCAGGTACCTTAGGAGAGGCTAGAGCTGCGTTCCTAGAGTGGTTTCAGAGGCGATCTCATCGTTTAGTCGCTTCGTCGAGTCTCGTTCCAGAAAACGATCCTACTCTCTTGTTTGTTAATGCTGGAATGGTCCAATTCAAGGATATCTTTACTGGCAAGAAAGCTTCAGATTATGGTCGAGCGGTGTCATCTCAGAAGTGTATGCGGGCCGGGGGAAAGCATAATGATCTCGACAATGTTGGGTATACGTCTCGTCATCATACTTTCTTCGAGATGCTTGGGAATTTTTCATTTGGGGACTATTTCAAAGACGAAGCTATACGGTTCGCTTGGGAATTTCTAACGAGAGTTGTTGGGTTATCCCCTGATAGACTGCTCGTTACCGTTCATTCGACGGATGATGAGGCGGCTGAAATCTGGAGAAAAGTAACTGGATTCGCAGATACGAAAATCATCCGGATTCCGACGAGTGATAACTTTTGGAGTATGGGAGATGATGGTCCATGTGGGCCATGTTCCGAAATTTTCTATGATCACGGAGATGCAATTCCTGGAGGACCACCCGGAAGCTTGAGTGAAGGAGACGGAGATCGTTTCGTTGAAATCTGGAATCTGGTTTTCATGCAGTTCGATCGTACTGCTGATGGAAACCTCAGGCCACTGCCGAGGCCTGCAATCGATACGGGCATGGGGCTCGAAAGATTTACGGCCGTCTTGCAGGGAGTTCATAGCAATTACGATATCGATTTATTTCGCTCTCTCATTGATGAGATAAAGGGGACGATTAACGTAGATACCCCTGGACTCATCGTCCCGTACAAGGTCATTGCCGACCATATTAGGGCGATATCTTTTTTGATAGCCGATGGGAGTTTACCGTCCAATGAAGGTCGGGGATACGTTTTAAGGCGTATTATAAGGCGAGCCCTCCGGTATGGTCATGATATTGGTATCGACGAGCCATTCCTCTACAAGATAATTCCGGCCGTAACTCGTCTCATGAGGGCTGCCTATCCGGAGCTTCAGGATACGGAAAGTGTTGCGATTGGAGTTCTGAAGAATGAAGAAGATGGATTCATGAGGACCATCGATAAAGGGATGCATATTTTAAAAATGGAAATAGATAAGATGGGTTCATCCTCTGAGCTACCAGCGGAGATTGCATACCGGTTATACGATACATACGGATTCCCTCTGGATATGACACGAGACGTATTAAGGGAAACCGGAAAGGAGGTGAATGAGGCCGCCTTTGATACCATTGTCTCGGCCCGTAAACATGCGTCTAAGGGCAGCTTCGAAGGAGGATTTGTTAACGATAATACTGAACGGGTATGGTACGACGTTGAGGCAATGATTGCATTATCAGGAAGAACCTCCTTTAGGAGAGAGGTGCGGTCCCATCGATCCGATGTCATAGCTCTCGTTCAGGATGGGCGGCTGGTAAATGAAGCTACAGATGGAAGTGAAGTTTCGATTGTCGTTGCATCTACTCCTTTTTACGCTGAATCGGGGGGGCAGACTGGGGATCGCGGAAAGATAACAAAGGATGAGCTGAAGGATGTGAATGAACCGAAAAGGACGGAAATAGATGTACTTGATACGGTAACGAAAAGAGCCGGGCTGATTGTACATAATTGCCGGATAAAGGTAGGAAAGATTGCTATCGGAGATTCGGTCGATATGACTGTCGATTGGGGAAGACGATTGAGAACTGCACGTAATCATACTGCTACACATATCCTGCAGAGGGCACTTTTAGAAGTCCTCGGAGAACACGTAAGGCAAAAGGGATCTTTAGTAGCCGCTGATCGGCTTCGTTTCGACTTTATTCAACATGAGACCGTTACCGCATCACAGCAGCTCGCGATTGAAAATATCGTAAAGAAGGTCATTGATGAAGATTTCGAGATTATGATTGAGGAGTTACCGATAGAAAAGGCTCGAAAGACGGGAGCAATCGGTCTATTTGGGGAGAAATATCCGGAGATCGTCCGAGTAGTAACCATTCGGCATTCGGAGTCCGGAGAATCTTATTCGAGGGAGATTTGCGGAGGGGAGCATGTAAAAACGACGTCTCAAATCGGGTGTTTCCAGATTCTGAATATAGGGTCCGTCGGGTCCGGAATCAAGAGAATTGAAGCGGCGACGGGGCCCGGATTACAAGAACACCTTCAAGCTCAAATAGCAGAAAAAAGGACTCTTACGGAAGGACAAGCGGAAAAGATTAAAAACTATGAGAAGGAGATCAGCGATTTAAGGACTCGTGCAGAGTTGAAGGATGTTGAGATTCGAGAGGAAAGAGTAAAGGATGTAATGTTTCGGTGGGCGGTGGTGGGAAACCGAGATAAGCGGATGGCCCTAAAACTGATAGACTGCGAAAAGGCGAATGGAAGAGAGGGATATTTTCTCGTTGGCCAGAGAGACCAACGAACTAACCGATTTTCCGTATCCTTGTTCGTGTCTCGAGATCTGGTGGAATCGGGGGTAGATGCGAGAGAGGTAATGAGGAGAGGATTCGAACACCTTTCTCTAAATGACGGCAGGAATCCCGATTTTCACATCGGAGGGCGTCAAGATCTGGCTCGATCAGCTCTCCCATCCTCCAGTTATTCTTTCGAAGAACTGATTAATTTTATCCACCGAGTTATTGAATAATTTTTAAAGAGCAAAAATCTGGATGACTAGGCTTAGGATTTTTCTACCTGCTCTTAGGATAACATCCTAGCGGCCCCTGTGGGACGGTATTATTTGATTGCTGGAGCATTTGGTGATGTGGTAAACTCGGCGGTGTGCGGGCGTAGCTCAGGGGTAGAGCACAACCTTGCCAAGGTTGGGGTCGAGGGTTCGAATCCCTTCACCCGCTCCAGGCTTCGTTCCTCTTTTTTGGGTGTTTTATATGGCTAAGGGTCCAGTCGTCACGATCAAGTTATTAAGTTCGGCAAATACTGGGTATTTTTATGTAACAAAGAAAAATCCACGTACTATGACCGAAAAGCTCGAACTTAAAAAGTATGACCCGAAGATCAGAAAGCATGTCATCTTTAAAGAGCACAAAATAAAGTAATTCAGAATGGGATTTAATTGTGGAATTGTTGGACTTCCCAATGTTGGGAAGTCCACTCTGTTTAATGCTCTGACCTCTACTGCCTCTGCCGAGGCTGCTAATTATCCTTTTTGCACTATCGATCCGAATATCGGTCGAGTATCCGTTCCGGATTTCAGATTATCCGAGTTGGCCTTGATTGCCGAATCGAAAGTAATTTTCCCCGCTCAGTTGGAGGTCGTCGATATCGCTGGGATCGTTAAGGGGGCCAGCTCTGGAGAGGGCCTTGGCAATAAGTTTCTTTCTAATATTAGAGAGACAGATGCTATTATTCACGTCGTTAGGTGCTTCGACAATGAAGACGTTACTCACGTATCCGGGAATATTGATCCCATTTCTGATATCGATATTATCGAAACGGAGCTTCTTCTGGCAGATCTCGAAAGCGTCGAAAAGAGATTCTCCGGGCTCGAGAAGAAAGCGAGATCCGGCGATAAACAATCAAAAGAGACTTTGGAGGTATTACTAGCGGTTCATGACGTCCTAAAAGATGGTCGGCCGGCCATCGATGCGGTTATCCAGGATAACCAAAAGAAGATTCTACGTCAACTGCAGCTCATTACTACGAAGCCAATGATGTTCGTCTGTAACGTCTCAGAAAATGATATAATTTCTGGAAATGAATACACGAAAAAAGTAACTGATCACGCCAACCGTAGACCAGTCGTTTTAATTTCTGCTGTTATTGAATCTGAAATAGCCGTTCTCGATTCTGAAACAGAAAAAATGGAGTTTCTACGTAGTATAGGGTTGGATTCGACTGGTCTAAGCCGTATCATTCGGAGTGGTTACGATCTACTCGGGTTAATAACCTATTTCACGGTTGGACCAAACGAAGCGAGAGCATGGACGATTTCGGATGGAACCAAAGCGCCCGAAGCGGCCGGGATTATTCATACAGATTTCGAGAGAGGCTTTATTTGTGCCGAAACGATTTCGTGGCTGAATTATGTCGAATGCGGAGGAGAGCAGAAAGCAAAACAGACTGGGAAATTGAGACTCGAGGGAAAGGAGTACGTCGTTCAGGATGGAGACGTTATGAATTTCAGATTTAACGTTTAGAGGGATAGGAGGTATCGGAGCTTGCATATAGAGACTTCGCGTTTAGGTAATGGGTTAATTGTCGCGACGGATCGGATAGATAACTTTGTAACAGCTTCGGTAGGAATTTTTGTTAAGATCGGCTCGGTAAATGAATCAAGTTCACAGACGGGATTATCGCATTTTTTAGAACATATGGCCTTCAATGGTACTAAGAAACGTACAGCTCTTGAGATTTCTCAGGCTATCGAGTCGGTTGGTGGACATATTAATGCGTATACGAGCAAGGAAATTACTGCATATCACGTAAAAATTTTACACGCCAACCTAGATCTTGCAATTGACATAATTACTGATATCATTTCGGATCCAGTATTTGATAAAGCTGAATTTAATAAGGAAAAATCGGTTATCATTCAGGAAATAAGACAGTTGAATGATACTCCAGACGATCTGGTATTCGATATGTTTCAGGCAAAATGTTTCGATGGAGAAAAACTCGGAACACAGATTTTGGGAAGCGAAGAAGAGGTTAATTCCTATACGCCAGATGATCTGAAAAATTATTTAAAGACTAAATATTCTGCTGATAAAATGATTCTGTGTGCGAGTGGAGGAATAAAACACGATGATGTCGTCCACCTTACCGAGAAGTTTTCTTCCAAAATGACAAAGTTTGATGTAGATCAACCGAATGGACAAAAATATAAGGGTGGTTTTACATTTAAGAAAAAAGATCTAGAACAGGCTCATTTGGTTCTGGGGTTCGAAGGATGCAGTAACACCGATCCTAGTAAATATGACCTCTTAGTACTGTCGACGATTCTCGGATCTGGAATGTCATCGAGATTATTCCAAGAGATTCGTGAAAAACGTGGACTCGTTTATTCTATCTTTTCATTTATATCCAACTACAAAGACACTGGAACATTTGGCGTTTACGCCGGGTGCGAAAATGATAAGGCGCAAGAGGTAATAGGAATTATCAAAAACGAATTCGACAGAGTTTGCGAAACGTTGCGAGAAGATGAAATACGCAAGGCTAAAACTCAGATTAATGCATCGATTTTGATGGGGCTCGAGAGTTCGTCCACTCGAATGGAAAGAGTAGCGCATCAACTTCTTCAACAAAATAAATTCCTTACACCTCAGGAAATTACCGAAAAGGTAAATGCTGTTGATGCGAAAT
>JAISFY010000029.1 GCA_031263345.1 Holosporales bacterium
TTTTTCTGTATGTTCTTTAAATATCTTGCAAAAATCATCGACATAAGTAAAAATCTCAACTAGTGGAACCATAATGTATACGTTTTTGTTAAAATCTCTACGTACTTTATGCGTTCCGCCGTCTTTTTTCTAGGGGGTTCATCAGCTCTTTCGCGAATCTCAGGTTAATTTATTTGATTTTTGTAATATCAGATGCTATATAATATATATCCTACTGTGGGATTCTTTCTGAGGCTCTCACTATCGATAGCTTAATATCCTCATTTATTGCTCGAATCAGGCAGTCCTTTTCTTCAATTGAGAAAATGTAAATCGGGATTTTTCTCTGCATTGCCATTATCAATGCTGCATTATCCATGAAATTTAATTGCCTATCGACGGCTTCTTGATATGTCATTTCCGGGATATGCACGGCCTCACACGTAACCTTCGGGTCGTCGCTATATATTCCATCGACATGCGTCGCCTTCAATATTATATCACACTCAGATAACGACGCGGCGATGACGGAGACCGTATCGGTCGAGCAATAAGGTAAACCGATTCCACCGACGAATATAGCGACCTTGTCTTGAGCCATCATTTTAGCAATATTGAATGAATTAGCATGAGAAATTTCGAATGGTAAACTCAAATTCGAGACAATCCCTGCATCGACCCCGTGGTGCGAGAGGACGTCGCGAAGCATGATACCATTAATAGCCGTCGACAACATTCCCATCGCATCTGCCGTTTCCGGTTTTACGACCTCATTATTTTGCCAATCGCGTCCCCTAATAACATTACCACCTCCAACGACGATAACAACTCGGATTCCAGTATCGAGGACACTTTTAACGTCTCGGCAAACTTTCGAAACTCGGTCGATATTAAACCATGAGGTTCGATCGCCGGCTATCGCTTCTCCGGAAACTTTAACTAGTACCCTCCTAATCGATGGCATCGTAAGTTCACGCGATAAATGATTTCACTTCTTCCGCAAAATTACTTTCTAGTTTTTCTATGCTTTCTCCCAATACAAGCTTTTCGAATGTCGATATCGAAAATTTTGTTCCTCTCTCTTTATTAAAGTTTGCAACAAAATCACCAATCTTTGTTTTACCATCGATAACAAAAATCTGATTAAGTAGAACATTCTCTTCAAGAAACTTTTTTACACGTCCCTCAGCCATTTTTTCGGCAATATCATCTGGTTTCCCGTTGTCCTTAGCCTGGGCAATGACAATCTCTTTTTCTTTTGCTATGACTGACTGCGGAATATATTCCGAGGAAAGATATGTTGGGCTCGCCGCCGCTACATGCATCGCAATTTTTTTCCCAAGCTCATCGGCTGTGTTACTGCAAAATTCTCCATTACTTTCGATACCAATCAAGACGCCAATCTTTCCCATACCAGGTTTAATGGCTCCATGGATATAGGTCGAAATGATACCATTCTTTGCACTGATTCTTTTACACCTTCTCAGAGAGATATTCTCGTCGATGACAGAAGCCAGTAAGTTTATTTCCTCATAGATAGTTCTATCTGATCCTTGAAATTTGGATTTTAAAATCTGATCGATAAAATCGTATTCGAGTGCTGTTTTTGCTACTTCAGAGGCAACCTCCTGAAATTTCTCATTTCTTGCAACGAAATCAGTTTCCGAGTTTATCTCAACAATCGAGGCAGTTTTTCGATTGGCCGATGTTGAGCAAGCGATTAGTCCATCTGCGGCTATTCGAAATGATTTCCTGACTGTATCCATCAATCCCTTTTTGCGAAGGTATTCAAATGCAGCTACAACATCTCCGTTTGCCTCGATCAGGGCCCGTTTACAATTCATCATTCCAGCTCCCGTTTTATCACGGAGCTCTTTTACTAATCCTGCAGGAATTTCCATTTTTAATTCACTCCTTCTACTACATGAAGCTCTTCGACCGGCATTCTTTGGTTATCACCGGCGACTTGAGCATTTTCTGTGGTAACATCTACCGCAGCTCCGATATCGATCCCAGACTTCTTCATTCCTTTTTGAATCCCCTCCAAAACGGCATTTGCAAACAGGTTACAATATAAATTGATAGCCTTAATGGCATCATCGTTTCCTGGGACTGGGTAAATTATACCATCCGGATCAGAATTAGAATCGACAATTCCAATAATGGGAATGTGGAGCTTTATCGCTTCCTTTACGGCAATACTTTCCCGAATCGTGTCGATGACGATGACGAGATCTGGAATCCCTCCCATTTCTCGAATACCACCCAACGCCATATTAAGTTTCCCATGCTCACGCTGAAGTCTCAAAATCTCCTTTTTCGTTAGCCCAACTGGATTCGCAATCATGTTCTCCAGCGATTTTAACCGCCTGATCGATTGATGTATCGTCTTCCAGTTCGTCAACATTCCGCCAAGCCATCTGTGGTTGACGTAATACTGCCCGCATCTGCAGGCCGCTTCCTTTATCTTTTCTGCTGCCTGAGCTTTCGTTCCGACGAGCAGAACCCGCCCGTGATTGGCCGCTACATCCACTATAACGCTCAAGGCATAATCCAGCATCGGGACCGTCTGTTCCAGATCCAAGATGTGAATCCCACCTTTACTTCCAAAAACGTACGGAGCCATCTTCGGATTCCATTTTCTCGTAATATGTCCGTAATGAACACCAGCCTCTAAAAGTTGCCGCATTGTAAATTTGGTAGACATAATGCTTAACTCATTCCTTTCCGATTAAAACCCAACGGTGAAAGAGCAAACTTAAAACCTCCAAAAACGAATAAACGGAGGCATCGGAAACTCAGATCACCTAAAACTCCACCGTACATACCATCCGGCTGACGCTAATGTTAGCAAACCTCGCCTATAAATTCAATACTGCGATTGACTTAGACGTCAAAATATGTTAATTATCTATTAATCGAAATTGAAGTGACGAGGGTTCAGAGGCATTTTGAAGATGAGGGGCATTGATGAAAGTACAACATTTGAAGTCGGAGCATGGGTCGTGTATCCATCGCATGGTGTTGGGCGCCTCGATCGAGTCGATAGAATTGAAATTGATGGGACGACTGTTGAATTTTTTGTCATATCCTTTCCGAAGAACAAACTGGAATTAAAGTTACCGATCAGAAGGGCGGTAGAAGCTGGTCTTCGCAGGGTTGTCAGTAAGGAAGATATGGAAGAGGCTCTCGGGATTCTTGTTCAAAAGACAAAGAAAAGGCGTTTGATGTGGAGCAAGAGGGCCCAGGAGTATGAGTCGAAAATAAATTCTGGAGACCCGGTCGCAATAGCTGAGGTCATCCGGGAATTATACAGAGGGTCGGGAGATGTAGCCCAATCCTTTAGCGAGCGTCAAATATATCAGCATGCTCTAGAAAGGCTGGCCAGAGAGATATCCGTCGTCGATGAAATTGGTGAAGACGATGCGATTAAGAAGCTAGAGTCGATTTTACATGCCGCTTAATTGTGCGTGACGTTTGATGTTTTAGAGATTACAGGACCCCACGGTACACGTTACTTAGAGTTCTGTTGGGTTAGTTGTTCTTGGTTACCGTAAACGTGACACTAGCATTGGTGGTAGCGATTTGGTCTTTGTTCTTACCCAACTGCGGGTCTCTATACATGCTGTAATTGGTAGCATTTTTATCTCTGAGTTCGATGTATTCATAATTAATTCCAGGAGGGCCAACTATTTGGCAGTCCTGAGCGGCCGCTATCTCCTCTGCACGTATCCTGGCGTTTTGTATAGCCTGTGGTAAGAGTCTTTTTTCAATTGAGGTTACGTCTTTTACGCGGTAAACTATTCCTTCGTACGATGTAATCGAAATGCCTTGCTCAGATAATTTCGCCGACAATCTGAACGCTTCCTCTGTCTCGTTTAGTTTTGAAGAATATATCCAGTAATTCTGAGAAATAGTAAAAATATTCTTGCCTTCGTCAGTTTTTGAATGCTTGAAGCTCTTCGGCTGCACTTTAAAATCAATTTCCTGCTCGAGGCCAGTGCCCGTCAACATCTCGATAATTTCTTTTTTAGCCTTTTTCGCCGTTTTCTTAACTTCTTCGATATCATCACCAACGGTTAAACACTCGAACTTCCATTCGAGTAAATCCGCATTAATTTCCTCTTCAGCACGCCCACGAATCATTATCTGCGAGGTTATTAGCTTATTCTTAAATGTCTGTTTCGTATTAATGAACACGCCCAAAATAATCGATACTCCAAGGATTATACTCGGAATTATTCTTTTCATTATTTTCCACCATAAAATATCTCCCTCACTTTATTTTAACGAATTTATTGAGTGCTGACAATTACTTACTTAGACCAGATGTATTCTTACTTTCTATTTCTATGAATTCAGTTTTAAATTTTTGGAAAGACTTTTCGAGATCTGCCCGTTTTTTTACATCTAAAATTAGGTCACTTAACTCCTGGTTATTAGTATCAATTTTTTCAAGGATTTCGAACGATTTTTCAAAATTACCTTCTTTTGCAGCTTCATTAGCCATCGTGAATAAAGATTTATCATCGGCGTCTGGAGGTATTCGCACCGATTCATCGCCGTTATCCTTCTTCAACACCTTAAATGCGGCAAATATTTTTTCCTTTATGACTCGTTTTTGTTTTTCCCAGAATGATTCTTCGACAATCGTATCGAATACCGATACACTGATCGAAGCAAACGCTTTCCTCAGAGACTGGGATGATTTTACCGTCATCTCACTAAATTTCATTACTTCATTACTCGTCGCGTATTTTTTTATATCAATTTTCTCAGAATGAGCTGCGATGAATGTTACGAATGGGGCACCATCCTTAACAAGATTTTCAAATGACTCTATAAATTCCTTTTTTTCGGGTGATAACGCTCTTACGGTATCATCGTCATGATTGATTCTAATATTAATTTCGTTTTTAATGCATTCGACGTCCTTTTGAAGAGAGGCAATACTCGTATAGATATATGATGAATTTTCTTTATTAGATTTCAATTCTATTATTATAGCATCAATTTTGTCGAATATTTCAGTAACAGAACCAGCAACAGCCTTAATTTTATTTTCTATCGCCTCGCATCGCTCTGCTGTCGCTTGAGCATCCCGTTCATATTGACCAATCCAAATCTTCAGGACAGCGAAAGAACATCCACCCGCAATACAAGCACTTAGGATATATACCCAATAAGGTCTTAAGAATCGGCGCTTCTTGCTCGAATGATCTCTATGGGCTATGTCATTGTCCTTTACCTTCGTTTCGCCTTCATTCATTTATTAATACCGGCCCGCCATATAATTATTTGAACAGATAGTCCCATATATTATACCATAACAAATCAAAGTGTCCAACTCACATAATACCCATTATTACTATTCTTCATTAATATTATGAAATACTTTCTGAACATCATCATTATCTTCCAAAAGATCAATCAATTTTTGAACGGTCGTTTTGGTATCATTAGAACATTGAGCCAAAACGGTTGGTCTCCAAACTAATCCAGATTCTATCGGATCTCCGAATTCCCTAACGAATGCATCCCTAACATCGGCGAAGGATTCAATCGATGAGACGATTTCAATCATATCATCAAACTCCTCAACATTCTCTGCTCCAGCTTCGATCGCGAAATCGAAGGCTCTATCGAATCCTCCTCGAATCTTATGATAAATCATATGTCCGATTCGATTGAAAGAGAAAGAAACACTTCCAGTCTCTCCCAAATTTCCTCCAAATTTAGAAAATGCAGAACGAATCTCAGAGGCAGTCCGGTTTCGATTATCGGTTAGTGTCTCGACGATGATTGCGATGCCAGAAGGACCATACCCCTCATACCGCACTTCATCAAAATTGGTGCCATCGTCTGGACCGATGGCTTTAGCGATCGCTCTTTCAACATTATCCTTCGGCATGTTGTTTTCACGAGCCAATGCGAGAGCGGCCCGTAACCTCGGATTAGCCGAAAAGTCGTCTCCTCCAATTTTAGTAGCCACAGTAATCTCTCGAGCAATTTTTGCAAATACCTTGGCGCGACGAGCATCCTGGGCCCCTTTTCTGTACATGATGTTTTTAAATTGAGAATGTCCAGACATAATGCTACAATTCAACTGCCTATCAAAAAACAATGAACATTTTATCAGGTTTTATGTTTTCAATCTACCTAACCTTGTTCATTTTTTCAATCGAACGATAATCCAGGTTCTGGTGCCCATTTGAAGGGCACCTTTGTCTTTTATGGTAAGTTCATTTCCGATTTCTGGGTATTATCCAGTTTCGGCAGCCTTGGCGAGAGTTTCGTGTTTCTTTTCGTTACGAATGAAGATTGGTAAGTTGACTTCTTTTATCCCTGCGTTAAAATTGTTTACTTCTTGAATAATTTTGCCGAGTTCCTCTTTGTTTCGATTATCCAATGGATTCTCGTTATCTGGTGTTGAGGCGAATATAGCTTCTAATGGAATCCCTTTTGCCAGGAGAGATAATTGGACTTCCTTTACATCTGGGCTTGCTTCAGATTTCTCTATCTGATTCCGATCTTCAGAACTAATTTGTGCATTTTCATCTTTGGTCGCATATGTTAGAAGTGCTTCAAAAAATTCAGCCGGATTATTCGCTTTAAGCCCTAGTAGATTCATGACGAATATATCCTTCAATCCGGTAGCAACAAGCTTAATCATAATTCCTCCGTTTTTCTGCTCTACATACTTCTTGATTTCTTGTAGAGTTTGTAGGCAGTGTGGGCACGCTGGTGCTAAGTAAACTACTATTGGATTTCCCTGATTCCCAACCGGAAGGGTCCAAAATATTCCAGCGGACGCTTGGCACATCAGTAGGCATATGATTAATGTACACACCTGGAGAAACCGCCACTTTGTTAAAAAATCTTTCACTAGCCCTTTTATCATTTTTATATTCCTAACCTTTGTCAAAGATAAATAAAAAAGATTTAAGATCTATTAACAAAACATAAAAAAGGCTTCTTTTTTCTCAAGAGAAAAAGTATATCTTTTCATTAGTGCTCTATTTTTTGTTCAAAGTTCTGAATTTCTATTTCCATGTTCTGACTCAGAAAATTTATAAGACTGTCAACGATGTTTTTTGGAGTCGAAGAGGCAGTAGCAATCGCAAAACTCGAGACATCTGACATTATAGATAAATCCAGTTCTTGCTCTGAATCAATTCTTACTATTTTTTTCACTTTTTCATTTTTGGCCACTTCCTCTAAGGACCTAGCATTCGCTGAATATGAAGAGCCAATAATAATTATAAGGTCCACGATCTTAGAAACGTTCCGAATGGCTGCCTGCCTGTCGATTGCTGCATGACACGTATTGTTCTTTGACTCTCGACTTATAGTCGGTATCTTTTCCTTAAGTCGACTGATGATTCGATCAACGTGTTGCGCATCGAGAGTAGTCTGAGTAAAGTACAGGACCTCTTCTCCGCTAAAATCTGGCAATAAATCACAATCTCCTTCATCATAAACGACGAAACAGCTAGCTCCTCCGGCGTAGCCTTTTAGAGCGATAATTTCCGGATGTGCTCGATTCCCAATTATGATAATTTTTTTCCCAAATTTGGAATATTCACTGACCGAGAGTTGAACGGCTTTAACGACTGGACATGTTCCATCTATTATCGTCAGTTCTTTTTCTTCGGCACGAGCAAAAGCCTCGGGAGTAGCTCCATGAGCAGAAAACATAACCGAAGCTCCATCTGGAATTTCTTCCAAGGTTGAGACCTTAACGAGCCCTAGCCCATACATATCCCTCATAAGCACCTTATTATGTACGACATCTTCAATAACATAGACATTACCGCAGAATTTTAATACTTGCTTAGCCATGTCGATGGCTCTTGCCACCCCGGAACAAAACCCCATCGGAGATAGCAGATAACAGAATACAGGCATAAAACTAAAATCACTAATTTATCAATGGTATATTATAACACCTTCGAAACTACTTCAACATTCGATCAGAAAATTTTAGAAAACCATTATGATCATTCAAAAAAAAAGTATCGTACCTCATTACGAGTACCGAAATATCATTGATAGGGTAAGCTCAGTCATTCCAATTTTGACAAATAACATTCAAGGCCACAACCTATTTTTTTATTTTTTGTAACA
>JAISFY010000002.1 GCA_031263345.1 Holosporales bacterium
GAGTTATAGAACGATTAGGTCCCCCACTTTCAGAGCTTCTCTTTCGGGGAAAAAATAGAGTCAGGGTGAAGTAGATGGGGCCCGCTGAGGTGGTCAGACGTTTTATCCTTTCGAATTGATCAGCTGGGACGGGCATTGTACAATGAAGACATAAATCGGAGACTTGAAGTATCCTGAGCTTTTTTTGTATTAAATGATGAGACGAGTCTGTCTGATTGATGTATCTGGATTCATTTACAGATCCTTCTACGGGTTTCGAAATCTAACTCATCGGCTAAGGGATGGGGCCGTTATCGAGATCGGGGCCATCTATGGATTTTGTTCAGCTATGCTGAAATTGATATCGATTTTTGGGAAATCAATGTTCGTGGCTGCCCTCGATTCGTCCCGACAAACCTTTCGTTCTGAGATCTATCCACAATATAAAGCCAACAGGAAAGCGACTCCGCCGGAGCTTACTGCCCAATTTCCGATAATTCGAGAGGCTTGCGAATGCTTCGGATTTCGGACGTTAACCCTTCCTGGATTCGAAGCAGATGATATCATCGCAAGTTATGTTAAAACGATCTCCGAGCACCAAGGATATGAGATAATAGTCATCTCTTCTGATAAAGACCTCATGCAGCTTCTGGATTATAATCAGACTTACTCCAAAATCAGCCTCTATGATCCAATAAAGCAGAAATTTATCACTAACGATGATGTTTTGGAAAAATTTGGAGTTCTACCAAATATGATCTTGGATGTCATGGCACTCATGGGAGATAGCTCCGATAACATCCCAGGGATTCCCGGGATTGGGATTAAAACGGCCGCGGATTTAATAAATAAATTCGGATCTTTGGAGAATCTCATTTTGAACCTGTCTTGCCTCCCAAAGAGTAAAAAAAACGGAATTCTGAAACAAGAAATCGAAAAAGCTATTTTATCAAAGCGCCTAGCTACCCTACGAAATGACCTTCAGGTAGATTTTCAATATTCAGATATAATTTCAAACAAAATTGAAACCTTTTTAAACAAATTCAATCTTACATCCCTCATTAAGAAGAATTCCAGAGATATATACATGGCTGATTAGTAACATTATTTTCGCTCGCTAGTCATCCTGTATGAAAATTCATATACATGTCTATAGTTCACTCTCTGGATGTAAGTATTCAACCTCCAAGAGACTGCAGAATTTCATCAATCTCCGCTTCCAAATTTTCTTTACCTTCCAGGCCTTTCTTTTCTGGATGGAAAGGAAATCTCTTTCCGCCTCGATGGTCGATCCCAAATCTTCCAGTTTTCCTATCATCCTTAGTCCTGGAATTTAATTCGGCAATGGTAGCATCAATCCCAGAGATTCCAGGGACATCGGTCGATCCAGAAGGAGGCGTTGGCGCCAAACCACCATTAGCCGAATTTCCTATCTCCTCTGCCAAGATCTCAGAGACCGGTTGAGGCGCCGTTCCATCACCAGCGGCAGTTAGTCCTGAAGGCACAGAGCCAGCTAAAGCAGAAAGGCCTTCCGGAGCATTGGTACCTAATAATGGCAGTAACTCCCGAGTATCCACACTTCCCGATTGCGTGTCTTCAGCACGAAATCTGTGCTCTTTTGGAAATCCGCCATGACGCTCATTATTATTCCAGATGACTCCGTCAGTCCCTGATAGAACACGTCTGCGCCCATCCTTCGTCTCGGTTTCTGCAGCCGCTTTCCTCATAGCTGCTCGAAGTGTTTCTATACCATTTTCCGTGACATTGCTATCAGTCAAATTTATGCATACCAAACATCCTATTCCATTAGCCATAATAGAATTCACTATTTTAGCGAGACCAGCATCTGTGACGGAAGTACTGGCAAAATTAAGGTAATAAGTCTTCTGTAAATCTAAGACATCTATCACTTCATCACTTATCGACTCGTTATAAGAAAGATTCAAAACCAATACCTTTCCATCAGCACCAAAAATCCTTGTCCAATGGGCAAGGTTAGCCGCTGTGACTCCTGTTTTCGAGAGATCAATATATATATTCGTAGAATGAGTACCAAATGATGACGTAGTTATCAGTAACTGGTAATACTGCCTAATAGTAGCGTCTCCATTTATAGGGAAATCTGTAACTCCAGACAAATTGAGTATATTATTAGATAGTCCTACTGCCCTTTTAAGAGCATTATTACAGGTATTCCCATGCTGACCAAACCGATCTTGAGTCCCGCCGTGCGATCCTTCACCGACAGGTAAAGTCTGGATCGTAGCCGGAGAAACAGCAGACATTTCAGCCACAGGTATCGGATTAACTGCAGCGGTAGCCTCTGGTGTAGTCGCAGGATTACTTAACTCAGCTATAACTGAGGAAACGGAAGAATCTAACGGCCCCCCATCCAGAGACTGATCCAAGGTATCGGGACTACCCGTTTCCGTAGGATTTAAAGATAAATCTGAGCTCAATAACTCGTCAATATCGCTTGCTCTTGAATAACAACAAAGAACTACGCTAGTTGCAATCGATAAAAAACTGAAGACTAACCTACGAAAGCCTAATAACCTCATATATACGGTTGCAAAAATATGGTCTAATGACAGCAGTATATTCATTAAAAGTTAAGAAATGGTTAAATTGTTATCTAGGAATATATTTACATTTTGTCCAAAAAGACTTAATAACGCAGAGTTTATCGATTTAATCTGTTGTAATTGTTTGCCATAAGGAGAGCACTACCACTTGGAAGCCTGCTCTTCGAAAGTGGAATTATCGGTTTCCGTAATTGTGATGAAAGGAGTGGTACGTTATTGATATTAGGTACTCTCAGTTTCCTGCTAGATTTTTCATTCTGCGAAGATTGGGGAATATCTTTCTTGTCATGAGTGGCATATCCGATTAATGTTCCGGAAATGAGAAACATAATCGCGGAACATGAAATCCCGACGACGAAAATCCATTTTTTCATCGTTCTAAAAGCTCTCCATAAATACCATGTGCCCACTTAGAAATACTACCAGCTCCAGCAAATAAAATAACATCACCATTATCTAAAATATTATTATCTATCAAGTCTTTTACGATTGTAGCAACCGCTGCTTCATCTGCGGCAAAAATAACGTTCTTACCGGCTTTATGCAACGAATCATATAGATTTCTGGAAGAAATATCTGAAGTCTCCGTATCATCACCTCTATAAACTGAGGTTATTACGATAGTATCGGCACCATAGAAACATTCGCAGAACTCACTAAACAAAAGATTTAATCTAGTAAATCTATGTGGTTGACAAATGATAACGATCCTACCACTCGTTTTCTGCTTTGCAGACTCGATGAGAGTTCTGATCTCGGTAGGATGATGAGCATAATCATCAATAAAAGAAATCCCACGAATGTCCCCTAACACTGTAAATCGCCTACTAACTCCGGAAAATGAAGCTAATGTAGTTTTAATGATATCTGAATCAATTTTTAATTCGGTAGCCATAGCGATTGCTGCTAGTGTGTTCAGTATATTATGCTCTCCCAGTAGTGGTATACTAACCCCTTCCAGGATTTCGTCACGAATTTTTACATCGAATGTGGAGCCAATTGCAGTTTTTTTGATATTTACCGCTCGAACCATTGAGTCTTTAGCAATCGAATAGGTAATTATATTCCTATCGGTTATATCACCGATGACCTCCTCAACGTTCGTATCATCAAGACATACGATTCCAGCTCCATAAAATGGTAAATTATTTAAAAATGATTTGAAAGCTAATTTTAAATTCTCGAAAGATCCGTAATGATTTATATGCTCCCTATCAATATTAGTTACAATACCAATTGTAGGGAATAAAGTTACAAAACTTCCGTCCGATTCGTCCGATTCAACAACTGCCCAATTTCCAGAGCCTAATTTTGCATTCGTCTGATATGAATTAATAACTCCTCCATTAATGACGGTTGGTGACATCGACGCCACCTCCAACATCGCTGCACAAATCGACGTTACAGTAGTTTTCCCGTGAGAACCGGCAATGACGACCGATTTCTTGAGACGAACAATCTGAGAGAGCATTTCGGCCCTCGTTAGACATGGAATCCGGAGTTCTCTGGCCCGCAATAATTCTGGATTGTCTCGTTTTATTGCTGATGAATAGACTACTATGCTAGCATTATTTACGTATAATCCATTATGTCCAACGAAGGCCGGAATTCCCAGTCGTTTTAGTCGCTCGATATTTCGCGATTGGCGGATATCGCTTCCCTGGACACTATAGCCGATCGAATGTAGAATTTCGGCGAGTCCGCTTACTCCAATCCCACCAAGACCTACAAAATGAATGACTTTAGAGCCATCGTGAACATCCATCATATTACCTCCTGCGTCATATATGTTTGGAGTTATAATTTTTAGTATTATATCCTCAGCTCGTTGGAAAAAGTCTCATTTTTCGATGTGTTAACCTAACGATAGCATTTCAAAGGATTGCCCCTAGAACGTATTTAACCGTTTCGGTATCGATCGCTTTATCCCGTATGGCCCCGATTTTTGATTAGTTCTTACCGTTTTGTACATAGAGCTGTATTCTGTATACCGTTTCGGATTACTCCCTAAAATCTCTTGAAAGTATAATTGTGCCCATGTTCTTCCAAATGGATCTCGTCTTTTCTTGCAGTGAGTCGCAATGTAGCGAGATAACTTTACACTATCAGCGACCATGGTTTGGACACGAACTGGTGAAGGTTTATGTCTATGGAGATTAAGAGCCCTTGCGGCCCCGTAAGAAAGATCGATAATTCTCCCAGCGTAGCAATACGGCCCTCTGTCATCGATAATAACTATGACAGACTTTCCATTCCTTAAGTTCGTTACCCTTACGACAGATGGAAGCGGTAGGGTTCTGTGCGCTGCCGTCATTGCCATCTTATTAAATCGTTCACCAGTTGCTTTCATTTTTCCATGAAAATCATCCCCATACCAGGAAGCAAGTCCAACCTCGTCGTATTCATAAAACATTTGTGGGTGGTACCAGGATCCTCTGACCACGTACGGCTTACATGAAACACACGTAGGGCCGGCCGGAGTTCTAACGGATCCACAGCCAGCTAAAAATATACTAATCCCAGCAATCCACTTACTGGAATACGTCGTAAAGCTTTTCGATACCATGCACATTCCCAATAACCGCGAGAGTAGGC